>JBEKRY010000013.1:0-37538 GCA_049517555.1 Candidatus Sulfotelmatobacter sp.
GGAGAAAGACAACCTTGGACTTTGCATGGAATGAAGAGCAGGCGGCGTTTCGTAAGGAGGTCCTGCGATTTGCGCGTGAGGAATTGAAAGACGACGTCATCGCGCGCGACCATAATGAGGAATTCTCCCGGCCGTTGTGGGAAAAATGCGCGAAGTTTGGCATTCAGGGATTGCCGATTCCCGCGGAATATGGCGGCGGCGGCGCGGATATCCTGACCACGGTTTGCGCGCTCGAAGCTCTGGGCTACGGATGCCACGACAACGGGCTGCTGTTCTCGATCAACGCGCACATGTGGAGTTCGGAGATTCCCATCTGGAATTTCGGCACCGAAGCGCAGAAGAAAAAATATCTTCCCGGATTGGTGAGCGGCGGGCTGGGACTACATGCCATGACCGAGCCGGGGTCGGGTTCGGACGCCTACAGCCTGAAGACGCGGGCGGAGCGCAAGGGCGATAAATATGTTCTGAACGGTTCGAAGACCTTCAGCAGCAACGCTCCGAACGCCGATGTCACGATTGTTTTCGCGAATCTCGATCCCACCCGCGGCCCGAATGGGGTGACCGCATTTCTGGTTGACAAAGGGACGCCTGGTTTCACGGTCGGCCGCAAGCTGCACAAGATGGGGCTGCGCACCTCGCCCATGGCCGAGATTGCGTTGCAGGATTGCGAGATTCCGGTCGAGAACCTGCTCGGTAAGGAATTCGGCGGGCAGGCGGTTTTTACTTCGTCGATGGAGTGGGAACGGATCTGCATCCTCGCCAGCCATTTGGGCGCCATGCAGCGCATCATGGAAACCTGCGTGAAGTATGCCAAGGAGCGCAAGCAGTTTGGCGAGCCCATCGGCAAGTTTCCGGCGATTGCCAACAAGATAGCCGACATGGATGTGCGGCTGGAGACTGGGCGGCTGGTGCTGTACAAGGCGGCGTGGATGAAGAGTCAGGGACGGCATCCGCTGCGCGAGGCTTCGATCGCAAAACTGTATGTGAGCGAGGCTTGCGTGAAGAGCTGCCTGGACGCGATTCAGTTGCACGGCGGGTACGGCTACATGACGGAATATGAACTGGAGCGCGAATTGCGCGACGCGATAGCGGGCACGATTTATTCGGGGACGTCGGAAGTGCATCGCGTGATTATTGCGAATATGCAGGGGCTGTAGATTTTCTTTTTGTTTTTGTAGTTTGATTCTTCTCCCCACATCTTAATCGGGCTGGGTTACGAAAACATGGCATACCTACTGCAGCAATTGTTAGCCAAGAGCGCGAAGGCTTATCCGGAGAAGGCGGCGGTGTGGGCGCGCGGGCAGAGCATTACGTATCGCCAACTGGACGAGCGCTCGAACCAGCTGGCGCATTTTCTGCGCGAGAAGGGCATTCAGAAGGGCGACCGGGTTGGACTGTTTTTTCCGAAGTCGGTGGAATCGATTGTCAGCATGCTGGGCGTGTTGAAGGCGGGCGGCGTGTATGTGCCGCTCGATCCGCAGGCTCCGGCGGACCGCGTGGGCTACATTATCGGGAACTGCGGGATTCGGGTCCTGATCACCAACGGTGAGAAGCGGGCGGTGCTTGCGCCAGAAACTTTGAGCACGCTCGAATGCTGCCTGTTGACCGAAGGGACCACCGAAGGGACGACCGAAGGACAGGGCGAAGGCGGCGACGTGATTGCGTGGCCCTCGCTCGCTGAATTTCCGGCGGCGCATGCGCCGCAAGTCAATCTGATTGAAACCGACCTGGCTTACATTCTTTACACTTCCGGCTCGACCGGACGGCCCAAGGGCGTGATGATTTCGCATCAGAACGCGCTGACTTTTGTGGAATGGTGCGCGGAAGAATTTCAGGTGCGCAGCAAGGACCGGCTGTCGAATCATGCGCCGCTGCACTTCGATCTTTCGGTTTTCGATGTGTACAACACGCTGGAAGCGGGAGCGACGGTTTATCTGGTCACCGAAGACCTGGCGGTATTTCCGACCAGCCTGGCCAGCTTCATCGAGTCGCAGGCGATTACGATCTGGTACTCGGTGCCGTCGGCGCTAATGCTGTTGCTGCTGCATGGGCGTCTGACGCCGGAGAAGTTGAAGAGCCTGCGGACGATTCTGTTTGCCGGCGAAGTGTTTCCCATGAAGTACTTGCGGCAGCTTGCCGAAGTATCGCAAGAGACGGATCTCTACAATCTTTACGGGCCGACCGAGACCAACGTTTGTACCTATTACAAAGTGGAGCGCGAGCGGCTGGCCAGTCTGGAAAAGCTGCCCATCGGCATTGCCTGCGCCAACACGGATACTTTCTCGGTAACGCCCGAAGGACGGCTGGCGGCAAAGGGCGAGGCGGGCGAGTTGTATGTACGCGGGCCGGGCGTGACCAATGGCTATTGGGCGGACGAGGAAAAGACCCACAAGATGGTGGTGCCCAACCATTTTCAGGAATATTTTGAAGAGAAGATGTACCGCACCGGCGACATCGTCACGGTGGGCGACGACGGCAACTATTATTTTCAGGGCCGGCGCGACAGCATGATCAAGAGCCGGGGCTACCGCATTGAGCTGGGCGAGATTGAGAGCGCGCTGTTGAGCCATCCGGGAGTGCGGGAAGCGGCGGTGCTGGCGGTTCCGGACGAGATTATCGGAAACCGCATTCGGGCAGTGGTGGCACTGCACATTGCCGGGTCGCTGGGAGTGCTCGAACTGCAGCAGTACTGTGCGTCGCGGGTTCCGAAATATATGATTCCGGAGTTGATTGATCTGTGCGCGGAGCTGCCGAAGACCTCGACCGGAAAGATTGACCGGGTCAGGCTGGCCGCGGAGCCGGTGGGGGCGCGCTAGGGCCGGGTGCCCTCGTGACAGAAACAGCAGGTCCCTCCACTCCGCCGTCGCTGACGCTCCGGCTCCGGTCGGGATGACAGGGACTCAGAGTTTCGAGAGTTTAGTTTAGCAATCGATAAATTCATTGGGAGAGAAGAACATGATCGAGTCGGGCCAAGTGAAAGACCGGATCCGCGAGTACGTACTGGAAGAATTTGCCAAGACCAAGGGCATTATGGAGATCACGGACCAGGAAGTGTTGACCAAGAATGGCGTGATTGATTCCATGGGAATTTTCCGCCTCGTGGCGTTTCTCGAAGAAGAGTTCAACGTGCGCGTGGGCGACGAAGAGATCACGCACGACAATCTGGAAAGCATCGACGCCATCGAGCGCCTGGTGATTGCCAAGCAGAAGAAATAAGTTGTCAAAACCGTTTTGCCCGCGGGCATCGGCCACGTGCCCGCGATTTTCCTACAGACAAGCCCACAGCCGTCCCCCAGGGTTCGCGAAAAAGTCAGTATCCATTTCGTCGGGATCCAATTATGCATATAGGCCGAAAAGTTTTTACGAACGGTTTCAAAGTATTCGACTTGTTCTTGATGGTCGTGTCCTTTGCTCTGGCCACCCTGCCGCAGTTTCACCGGGTGGGGCGCTTCAGCCTGGCCGAATTCTTCGAACTGCGAATCAAGCTGGGAAATCTGGTGCTGTTTGTCTGTTTTCTGGCGATCTGGTACATCCTGTTCAGCGCCTTCTCGCTGTATAGTTCCAAGCGCATGGCCAGCCGCTGGGATGAAATCTGGGACATCAGCCGGGCCACGACTCTGGGTTCGATTGCGGTGGCAGTGTTCGGGCTGGTGTTTCGCATCTGGCTGGTGAACCGCGTGTTCCTGGTGCTGTTCTGGGTGCTGACGACCACGCTGATGATTTTGAGCCGCATGGTGATTCGGGAAGTGCTGGCCTATCTCCGTCGGCATGGCAAGAATACCCGCAACATGCTGGTCATCGGCACCAATGCGCGCGCCCTGGAGTTGGTGGACCGCATTCAAGGTAAGCCGGAGCTGGGCTATCGCGTTCTGGGTTTCGCCGACGAAGATTGGCATGGGTCGGAGGAATTCAGGAAGCAGGGACACTCCCTGGTTTCCGACCTCGACGGGTTGCCCTCATATCTGCGCCGGAACATCGTGGATGAGGTGGTGCTGGCGCTGCCCATTCGCTCGTTCCACACTTACGCCTCGAAGATTGCGGCGGCGTGCGAACAGCAGGGTATCGTGGTGCGGTTCATGCCGAACATCTTCGACTTGAAAGACGCGCGCCAGCGGGCCGAGGAGTTCGACGGCGATCCGCTGATCAGCCACGAAACCACGATCACTGATTTCTGGGGACTGGCGATCAAGCGCGGCATCGACATCATGGTTTCACTGACCGCGATCATTTTCACTTTACCTCTGCTGATCGTGGCCGCTGTGCTGGTGAAGCTGACTTCTCCCGGACCGATTTTCTTCGTGCAGAAACGTCTGGGACTGAACAAGCGGATGTTCAACATCTACAAGTTCCGGACCATGGTGATCGACGCCGAGGCGCGCTTGAAAGACCTCGAACATAAGAACGAAGCCAACGGACCGGTGTTCAAGATCAAGAAGGATCCGCGCATCACGCTGGTGGGTGCGTTCTTGCGCAAAACCAGCATCGACGAACTGCCGCAGCTGTTCAATGTGCTGAAGGGCGAAATGAGCCTGGTGGGTCCGCGGCCGCTGCAGGTGCGGGATTACGAACTGTTTGAAATCCACTGCCAGGACTGGCAGCGCAAACGCTTCAGCGTCCGGCCCGGCATCACCTGTTTGTGGCAGATTATGGGGCGGAGTTCCACTACGTTCGAAAAGTGGATGGAGCTGGATCTACAATATATTCGTACCTGGTCGTTGTGGCTTGATTTGGAAATACTGGCCAAGACGGTTCCTGCTGTGCTGCGGGGTTCCGGGGCTGCATAAGCTTTTGTGGGTCAGCAAGTAAGCAAGCCAGTAAGACTGGTTCGGCTCTTCTGCCTATGGCTACCGTCAATCCGTCCAGTTCTATCGCTGAAATCCGAGTCGGCCGCGTGCTGAGCGCGGAGGGCCAGGCGTGTGTCCACGAGTTCGTGGCACGGCGCGCAGCGGAGAATCCGAACGCGTTGGCCCTAGCAGGCGCGCCGGGGGCGGGCGCGCAGGAGGAGTTGTCCTACGGGGAACTCGACCGCCGCGCCAACCGGCTGGCGAATTATCTGCGCGCGAATGGCGTGGAGCGAAATGTGGTGGTCGGTCTCTACCTCGACCGCTCGCCGGCGATGGTGGTGGCTGCGCTCGGAATTCTCAAGGCCGGCGGAGCTTACGTTCCTCTCGATCCCATCCATCCGGTGGAGCGGCTGGCCTTTATGCTGCGGGATGCGGGTGCCAGCCTGGTCGTCAGCAAGACGCGCTGGGCGGAAGGTTTTCCGGCGGGCGAATGGAAAGTGGTTACGCTCGATGGCGACGCGGAGAAGATTTCCTCTGAGTCCGACATCGCGCCGCAGAGCGGCGTTGGCGGCGAGGACTTGGCCTACATCATTTATACGTCGGGTTCCACTGGCAAGCCGAAGGGCGTGGAACTGATTCACTCCGGCCTCGGGAATCTGGTGGCCTGGCACGAGCGCGCGTTTCAGGTGACGGCGGCCGACCGGGCGAGCGCGCAATCGGCGTTGGGATTCGATGCTGCAGTATGGGAGATGTGGGCTTACCTCGCGTGCGGCGCGAGCCTGCACATGCCGGATGAAAAGGTGCGGAACGATGCCGCCGCACTGCGCGACTGGATGGTGGCGCGGCATATTACGATTTCTTTCGCAGCGACGGTCATGGCAGAACAATTGTTGCGGCTGGATTGGCCGGCCGACACCGCGTTGCGCTTTCTGCTGACTGGCGCGGACACGCTGAAGGTATATCCTTCGGCGCGTTTGCCGTTTGTGCTGGTAAATAATTATGGTCCCACCGAATGCACGGTGGTCAGCACGTCGGGGGTGGTTCCGGCGACGTCTGCGAATCCGGCGTCGGGGAATCAAGCGCCGTCGATTGGGCGCGCCATTGATGGAGTTGAGATTTATATTTTGGATGAACAGCAACGCCCGGTGAGCGACGGCGGCGCGGGAGAAATTTATGTCGGAGGCGCGGGCCTGGGGCGCGGGTACAGGAACCGCCCGGACCTGACGGCGGAGCGCTTCGTGCCGAATCCGTTCAGCACCGTGGCGGGCGCGCGGCTCTACCGCACCGGTGACCTGGCGCGCCGGTTGCCGAACGGCGAGATCGCGTTTCTGGGGCGGATGGATGAGCAGGTGAAAGTTCGCGGCTATCGCGTGGAGCCGAGCGAGGTGTCGACCGTGCTGGGCCAGCATCCTGCGGTCGAGTCGAGCGTTGTCGTGGCTACGGAAGATACTCCGGGCGAGAAGCATCTTGTCGCATACCTTGTGTTAGCTCCGGGCGCGACGGTGAGTGCTACCACGCTGCGCGAATATCTGCGGCAGCGGTTGCCTGATTACATGGTGCCGGCGGCGTTTGTGGCGATACCGAGCTTGCCGGTCACGGAGCAGGGAAAAATCAATCGTTCGGGCCTGCCGGCGGTCAACGGAAACCGGCTGCCGGACGAAGCTTACGTCGCACCGCGAACCCTGGTGGAAGACGAGCTGGTGAAGATTCTGGCGCCGCTGCTCAAGCTGAATCGAGTGGGCGTGAACGACAATTTCTTTCTTCTGGGTGGACACTCGCTGCTGGGGACGCAGGTGATTGCGCGGGTCAGCGAAAGCTTTGGCGTGGACCTGACGCTGCTGAAGTTGTTCGATCATCCCACGGTGGCGGAAATGTCGGCGGAAATCGAGAGCCTGATTCTGGCTAAGATTGAACGGGACAGCCACACCGGGCCGGCAGCGAAACGCGACGCCCGCGTTTAAATAAAACCTACTCAATAACCCATCCGGATAAACTTATCTAACTGAAAATGTCTAGCACCCCTACGGCACCGCGGCTGGAAAGCCGGGACACAGCGATGAGCCTGTACCACCTGCTGGATCCGCAGGTGCTGGCGAATCCGTATCCGCTGTTCCGCCGTATGCGGGCGGAAGATCCCGTGCATTGGGATCCGTTTCTGCATGCCTGGGTGGTGACGCGGTATGCGGACGTTCTGGATGTCCTGCTGAATTTCTCAGCGGATCGCACACCCACGCCGGCGCAACTCGACGAAATGGGGTTGTCGTCGCTGAATCCCATTGCCCGGGTGATGGTGAAACAGATGCTGTTTCTGGACGCGCCCGCGCATACGCGGCTGCGGGGCTTGTCGTCGAAGGCGTTCACCCCGGCGCGAGTCGAGCAGTTGCGGGGACACATTCAGGACATTACGAAGAATCTTCTGGATGGGTTGGACGCGAACGCCGAAATCGATGTGATCGCGCGGTTGGCCGAGCCGCTGCCGGCGATTGTGACGGCCGAGATGCTGGGCGTACCCACCAGCGATCATCTGCAGCTGAAGAAGTGGTCGGCGGATTTCGCCGAGATGCTGGGAAACTTTCAGCATAATCCGGAACGCTATCCGCGGGTTCTCGAAGCCGTGGCCGGGATGACGGAATATTTTCGGGACGCGATTCGGCAGCAGCGCGAACATCCTCATGCTCATGCGCGCGAGGGCTTGATTCATTCCCTGCTGACCGCGGAGATCGACGGCGACCGGCTGACGGAAGAAGAAGTCATTGCCAACTGCATTGTGACCATGGTGGGTGGACAGGAAACCACCACCAACCTGATTGGCAATGGCCTGCTGACTTTGCTGCGCAATCCCGGCGAGATGGAGCGGCTGCGCAACGACTATTCGCTGATTCCTTCGGCGGTAGAAGAGATGCTGCGCTATGAGAGTCCCAGCCAGCATACGGCGCGCATGTGCCCGTCGGACCGCGAAATGGGCGGCAAGCTGATCCAGAAACGGCAGGCGGTGATTGCAGTGATGGCGGCGGCGAACCGCGATCCCGAGCGTTTTCCTGATCCCGACCGTTTCGACATCGCGCGGAAAGACAATCGACATCTGGCATTCGGCTACGCAGCTCATTTTTGCTTTGGCGCCCCGCTGGCGCGGGTGGAAGGCCAGGTTGTGCTGGAAGCGTTTCTGCGACGGTTTGCGAATGTCACGCTGTCGCCGGAAGCGTTGGAGTGGCGCTCGAATCTGGGATTGCGCGGGCTGAAGGCGCTGAAGGTGAAAGTGGGCGAGGCCGCGCAGCATGCGGGATCAGATCACGCTCCCCAAAAGTCCGAAACAAAACCGGCGGCCGCAGCTTCCGGATGCCCGTATGAAGCGCAGGCAGCGCCCGATAAATCTGTCGACAATTCTAGCGACAAGCAGGCGCTGATTCGAAAATATCTGCAATCGCGAACGTCGCATCGAGCAGACAGCGCGCCGGCAATTCCGCGGCGCAGCGAAGTCGGTCCCGCACCGCTTTCGTTTGCTCAAGAACAGATTTGGCTGCACTGCCAGTTTGCCAAGGATCTTTATAACGAGTCGGTCACGGTGTATCGGCGAGGAGCACTCGATGTGCCCACGCTGCGGCGCAGCCTGGCCGAGATGATTCGGCGGCATGAAGCCTGGCGTACGAGTTTTAAAGTGATCGACGGGCAGCCGGTGCAAGTCGTGCATCCGCCGCATGAGCTGAATCTTGAAGTCGTCGACCTGCGATCTCTGGTGGCGGAGCAACGCGAAGCGGAAGCATTAAGGTTGGGACGGGAGCGCGCCCGGATTCCTTTTGACATGGAACACGGGCCGTTGCTGCGCGCCCTGCTGGTCCAGCTTGGCGAGGAAGACTTCCGGCTTTATCTTTTCCTGCACCACATTATTTTCGACGGCTTCTCGATGTACAACGTTTTCCTGCCGGAACTGGTTGCGGTTTATCAGGCGTTGCTCGCGGGCCAGACGTCGCCGCTGGCCGAGTTGCCGTTGCAGTATGCGGACTTCGCGCACTGGCAGCGGGCGTCGCTCGATGAGGTGCAGCTGAACGAATCGCGGGCGTACTGGTCGAGCCAGCTGGACGGCGAGATTCCGGTGCTGGAGTTGCCGACGGACCATCCGCGGCCGGCACTGCAAAGTTTTCGCGGAGCGATGCATCGCTTTGCGTTTCCCAAGAGTCTTTCCGACGGCCTGCATCAGCTGGCCAACCGGGAGCACGTCAGTTTCTTCACCACGATTCTGGCCGGTTTTGCGGCGCTGTTGCGGCGCTACAGTGCGCAGGAAGACTTCGTGCTCGGCACGGTGACTTCCGGACGCAAGCACACGGAACTGGAAGCGCTGCTCGGGTGTTTTCAGAATCCTCTGGCGCTGCGGCTGAAGCTGGCGGGCGATCCCAGCTTTCGCGAGCTGCTGACGCACACACGGGAAGTCACGCTGAGCGCGCTTTCGCACGATAATGCGCCATTCGAGCGGCTGGTGGAAGAGCTTTCGGTGCGGCGGGATACGAGCCGCAATCCGGTGTTCCCGGTAATGTTTTCGCTGGTCCCACCGACGCCGACCTTCGCCGATGGTTGGGACCTGAACCAGTTGGATCTCGAGATCGGCACGGCCAAGTTTGATCTTGATCTCGAATTGGACGACCGGCCCACGGGCCTGCAAGGCCGTTTTGTTTACTGCACGGATCTGTATGAGTCCGCGACCATCGAACGCATGACCGCACATTTTCAAACGATGCTGGAAGCGATTGTGGCCGAGCCGGAGCAGAAGGTGTCGCGTCTGCCGATGTTGTCGGCGGCGGAGCAGCGGCAGTTCGCACAGTGGAACAGCACCGAAACTTCCTATCCCCGCGAAAGCTGCATGCACGAGTTGGTGGAAGCGCAGGTCGCGCGAACACCCAACGCGGTTGCGGTCGAGCATGCCCGTGTGAGCTTGACCTACCTGGAGCTCAATCAACGCGCTAATCAGCTGGCGCGTTTTCTGGCGAAGCGCGGGATTGGTCCGGAATCGAAAGTCGGCATTTGTCTGCGGCGTTCTCTGGAGTTGCCGGTGGCCTTGCTGGCGGTGTTGAAGACGGGCGCGGCGTGCGTGCCGCTCGACCCGGCGTATCCGAAAGAGCGGTTGACCTACATGCTGGAGGATTCGCAGACTGCGCTGGTTCTGACCCAGCCTGGGTTGTTGGCCGAAGTCACGGACTTCAACGCGGAAGTTGTGAACCTCGACGCCGACTGGAAACTGTTCGCCGCGGAGAGCTCGGAAAACCTGCGCAGCGGAGTGAAGCCGGAGAATCTGGCGTACGTAATTTACACCTCGGGTTCGACGGGCAAGCCGCGCGGCGTGCTGCTGACCCACGGCGGGCTGGTGAATCACAACGTGGCCGCGGGGCAGTTGTTCGGCATGTCGACCTCGGACCGGATGGCGCAGTTTGCCTCGATCTCGTTCGATATCGCGGTTGAGGAAATCTTTCCGACCTGGATAGCGGGCGGAGCGCTGGTGGTGCGTGAAGAAGATGCGTCGCTGGCGGTGGGAGATTTCCTGCGCTGGGTCGCGGAGAAGCGCGTGACCGCGCTCGATTTGCCCACGGCGTATTGGCACGAACTGGTGCGGGAGCTTTCGGAGTCGGCGCTGCGGTTGCCGGAGAGTTTGCGGATTGTGATTGTGGGCGGGGAGAAGGCTTCTTCGGCGGCGTTGGCGGCGTGGCGCAAGCTCGCCGGGCCGCGCGTGCGCTGGGTGAATACTTACGGCCCGACCGAAACCAGCGTGATCGTGACTTCGTTCGAGCCGAAAGCGACCGAAGAACTTCCCGCGGTGCTGCCGATTGGCCGTCCTATCGCTAACACGAAAATTTATATTCTGGACAAAAACCTGCAGCCGCAGCCGGTGGGGATTGCCGGGGATTTGTACGTGTCCGGGCCAGGGCTGGCGCGGGGATATCTGAATCGCCCGGAAACTACGGCGGAAAAGTTTGTTCGCGATCCATTCAGCAAGGAGCCGGGAGCACGGATGTACAAGACCGGGGATCTGGCGCGCTATCTGACGAGCGGCGAGATCGAATTTGCCGGGCGCACCGACGACCAGGTAAAAATTCGCGGGTATCGCGTTGAGTTGGAAGAGATTGAAGCCGTGCTGGGATCGCATGAGGGAGTTCGCGAAGTGGTGGTAGCGGCGCGCGAGAATGCGGCGGGCGAAAAAAGTCTGGCGGCTTATGTGGTTCCGGCGCGAGAGCAGGTGCCGACGGCCAGCGAGTTGCGGTTATATCTGAAACAGAAGCTTCCGCATTACATGGTGCCTTCGGCGTTTGTTCTGCTGGAGGGGATGCCGAAAACACCCAACGGCAAAGTGGACAAGCGCGCCCTGCCTGCGCCGAAAGCTTCTGACTTCGCTGAGCCGCAGGAATATGTTGCGCCTACGGACGAACTTGAAACCCAGCTGACGAAAATCTGGGAAATGGTTCTCGATAAGAAGCCCGTCGGCATTCGGGATAATTTTTTCGAGCTGGGCGGGCATTCACTGCTGGCCGCGCGCTTGATGCATCGCATTGAGCAGTCGCTGGGGCAGAGGCTTCCGCTGGCGGCATTGTTGCAATCGCCCACGATCGAACAGCTCGCCGGGTTGCTGCGGCAGGAGAAGTGGTCGAGTTCGTGGTCGTCGCTGGTGGAGATTCAGCCGGAAGGTTCGCGGCCTCCTTTTTTCTGTGTGCACGGGGTCGGAGGCAACGTGGTTGGGTTTCGCGATCTGGCGCTGCATCTCGGAATGGACCAGCCGTTTTATGCGCTGCAGCCGCAGGGTTTAGACGGCAAGCGCCCGTGTTCAACCAGCATTCCGCAAATGGCGGAGCGTTACATTCAGGAAATCCGGCGGGTGCAGCCGGAGGGTCCTTACCGCATCGGCGGCTATTCGTTTGGCGGGCTAGTAGCGTATGAAATGGCGCAGCAGCTCGAAGCGCAGGGTGAAGACATGGCGCTGCTGGCCTTGTTCGACACGTATCCGGGAAAAGTGGAATCGCGCGGCTCGCAATTAAAAAATCTGATGGGGCTTCCGCTGAAAGAGCGGATCAGTTTTGTTGTGACCAAGGGCAGCTTCGTGCTGAGGACGCTGCGCAAGCGCCTCGAATTGCAGATGCTGCCTCGGGCTCTCCGCAACGTGAAGCAAGCCTGCTCGAAAGCTGCCGGTGATTATGACGTGAAGCCCTACAGCGGACGGGTGACGCTGTTTCGGGTGAAAGAAAAGTCCGTGGGCAGCCTCAACGATCCTTACGCGATCTGGTGGCGAGTGGCGGCTGGCGGAGTGGATCTGCGCGAGATCAGCGGCGATCACCTGAGCCTGCTGAAAGAGCCGCAAGTGCGGTTGTTTGCGGCAGAACTAAGCGATTGCCTGGAGCATGCGGCGAACGAATCCGCGCTGGTCGCGACGGGCACATAGCCAGTGTTTGGCCGAAGCATCAGGAAATAATCGTCACCCCTATGAGTTCCTCCGAGACAGAACAGTTACTCGATCCCGTCGGCGTCGAAGACGTGGCTGTGGTGCCGCAACCGGACGCGGGCGAGGAAGTCGAGCAGGGCGGCTTCGCCCGCAAGCTGGCGCGCTGGACGACCAAGGGCGGCCTGGCGATTCTGGATCAGGGGCTGATTTCGGGATCAAATTTTCTGATTGCGATTCTGCTGGGGCGCTGGCTCGCGCCCGCCGAGTACGGAGCGTTCGCGCTGGCGTTCTCGGTATTCATCGTCCTCTCTTACGTCTACCAGTCGCTCTTGTCGGAGCCGCAGGGAGTCTTCAGCGGGTCGGCCTACCGGCACTGCTTGCGCGGATATCTGAAAGCATTGCTAGGGATTCAGGCGCTGGTTACCGTCTTCGGACTGGTCTTGCTGGGTGGTTCGGCGGCGATCGTTTATGCGATGGGCCGAGCCGATGGCCTGCCGGGAGCGCTGGCCGGCGTGGCGATCGCGTCGCCCTGCATTTTGTTTTTCTGGCTGATGCGGCGCGCCTATTACATGAACCTGGCGCCGGCGCGGGCGGCGATTGGGGCATTCATTTATTGCGCCCTGGTGAGCGGCGGACTGTTCGTCCTGTACAAGCGGTCTCTGGTTTCGCCGTTCTCGGCGTACCTTCTGATGGCGCTGGGCGCGCTGGGCACGGGATTCTTCCTGTTGTCGCAAGTGAATAAAGCGCTTCCGCCGGATACGGTGAAGGCGCCGACGGCCGGTCAGGCATGGCACAAACATTGGGAATATGGACGGTGGGCTCTGGCGGTTTCGCTGGTGACGTGGATTACCAATTACATCTGGTACCCGCTGGTGGCCGCGTTTTCCGGAATGGCGCAGGTCGGGCAGTTGAAGGCCTTGATGAATCTGTCGCTTCCGATGGAGCAAACCTATATGGCGCTCTCGATTCTTTTTCTGCCGTATGCGGCGCGGGTGTGCCGTGAAAAGGGCATTGCGAGTGCGGGGTCGCTGATGCGGAGGATTACGCTGCTATTTGTGGCGGGCGCGGTTGCCTACTGGGGGCTGCTGATTCCGCTCAAGGGGTATGTGTTCCACCTGCTCTACCGAGGGAACTACATGGAGGTCGCGCACTTCGTCCCCTATGTCGGGTTGGGCACTACGCTCTGGGCAGCGTCGTTTGGACCTGCGATTCTGCTGCGTGCCATTGAGTCGCCGGATTCCATCTTTTATGCCCGGGTCGTGGCCAGCGTGTTGTCGCTGATTATCGGAGTTCCGGCCACCTGGGCGTTTGGTCTTTGGGGAGTTGTGGGGAGCATTATTGTGGCCAATTTCGCGGCCACTTTGATTTCAATGTACATCCTGTACCGCAAGTCGCATTTGATTTCACTACCGAGTCCGGTTCTGTAAGGGGAAAGCTAGCTATGAATCCACTGAAGCAACTTCGTTTCAAGGCCTCGCGCACCAAGCTCCGCCTCCCCCAGGCGTGGTGGCAACATCGCGGTCTCAATGACAAGGACGTGCTGTTCGCGTCGTTCGAGCGCTCCGGCAACACCTGGCTGCGCTTTGTGTTGATGGAAATTCTGACCAAGGACAATGCCGGATTCCTCAACGTGAATCACATCCTGCCCGAGATGGGCACGCACCGCGAATCGAAACCTGTGCTGCCCAACGGCGGACGGCTCATCAAAACGCATGAGCAGTACCGTTCGGAATACAAGCGGGCTATTTATCTCATGCGCGATCTGCGCGACGTGATGCTCTCCAACTGGGCGCGCGACAAGGAAATGGGATTCTCGCAATATTTTGACAATGGCCAGGGCATGGACGGATATATCGAATCGTTTGTGCAGGGCAAAGTCACGCGCTTCGGATCGTGGCAGGCGCACGTGGATTCGTGGCTGAATTGTCCGCTGGCCAAGGATGGAAATCTGATGGTAGTGCGTTACGAAGATCTGCGGCGCGATACCGAAACCGGGCTGATGGAGATGCTGGAGTTTCTGGGAATCCCGGGAGACCGCGAGCGGGTGCGCAGCGCGGTCGAAAACAATTCTCTGCGGGCCATGCGGGAGAAAGAAGATTTGGCAAAGACTTCAGGAGCGACTCTCGGCAAGGGAACGCTGTTGCGCAAGCATCGGCTGGACCGCGAGGATGCGCGCTTTGTGCGCAGCGGTTCGGTAGGCGGCTGGCGCGAGAAGCTGAGCGAGGCGCAGATTGCCGTGGTGTCGAAGTATGCGGGAGAAGCGCTGGTGCGGGCGGGCTATCCCGCAGACGCGGCCAAAGTCGGCAGAGCGGAAGTATTGTCTGGAGTCCGAGGGTAGATTGCGGGAGTGAAGTCGGACGCTAGAGTTCTTCGGTAGAGTCCTTCAGTAACCCGCCACAGATGACTCAAGTACTCAAGCAAACCGGCTGGTTTCTCGCGATGATACTCATGCTGGCTCAGGGGTCGTCAGCTCAGGGGTCGGCGGCGCAGAAGAAGGATGCCGCCGAAACCGGGGGCGAAACCTTGCGGCAGGCGGCCGAGCCAATGGGCTTCTGGGTGGGAACAACCATTCAGGGCAGGATGTGGAATCACGATCCGGACTACAAGCCGGTGATGGGGCGGGAGTTCAACGCGGGGGTCTCCATCGTTTTTCAAGGGATCACGCAGCCGGAGCGGGGACGGTTCAATTTCGATCCCATGGACGAAGCCATGAGTTTCGCCCGGCAACATCAGATGAAACTCATGGGACATTGTCTGGTGTACAAGAACGCGACTGAAGCACCCTGGCTGCACTTTAACGGGGAATCCTGCGGCGGCTGGTCCGCGAAAGACCTGGACCAGATTATGAAAGAGCACATTCAGACGGTCGTCAAACACGGTGGAGACACTTACTACGCGTGGGAAGTGGCGAATGAGCCGACGCAGCAGATGCATAACAGTTGCTGGGCGCGGGTGCTGGGCGAAGAGCAATACATGGTCAAGGCTTTCAAGTATGCCCGCGAGGCCAATCCGAACGCGCTGCTGCTGCTCAACGACACGTTCGGGCAGGGTGGAATCGACAAGCAGCGCGCCGATGACTTTTTCGCCCTGGTGACCCGGCTGAAAGCGGCCGGCGCTCCGATTGACGCCGTGGGTACGGAAATGCACTGGGAAATGCCGGAGTTGCGGGCTTCTTACTTGGACGAGTTCAAATCTTTTCTGGACAGTGCGCGCAAGGCGGGCGTGAAAGTACACATTACGGAAATGGACGTTTACCAGGGGCCGGTGGATTCTCCCGAGGCCTTCGCGAAACAGAAAGAAGTTTTCTACAACGTGGTGCACACCTGCTTGAAAGATTCCAACTGCATCGGATTCATGACCTGGGGAATTGCCGATCGTTATAGCTGGCTACGCACCTCGGACTGGAAGAATATGCCCAACGCCAAGCCAGTTCTGTTCGACGACAGCTACGCGAAAAAGCCCGCCTACTATGGCGTGCTGCAAGCCTTGAAAGAGGGACGATGAGCTACAGCGTTTTAGAGCCGAAGCAAACCGGGGCCGGGTTGGGAACGGCCGGAGAAAGCCGCGGGAGCGGTATCTTCCGGGGCAATCCGGTGTGGCTGATCTCGCTGTTTATTCTGGTGGGATTTTCCATCTCGGTGGGAGTATCGCTGCTGGCGGGTTCGTCGCCCTACGGAGTGCTCATCGCGGCGGGGGTGATCCTGGCGGGAATCCCGATCATCGTTCTAATGGTCCAGGCGGCGCCGGAGGCGCTGGCCAGCGCGCGGGAACTGGCGCAGAACTGGACGTGGTGGCATCTTCTGTGGTTTTTCATTTTCTTCAGCATGCTGGTGTTCCGCATCCGCGACGTGGGTGCGGCCCAGTCCAACCCTCTCGATGCGTACGCGAT
This sequence comes from Candidatus Sulfotelmatobacter sp., assembly GCA_049517555.1. Classification (GTDB taxonomy): domain Bacteria; phylum Acidobacteriota; class Terriglobia; order Terriglobales; family Acidobacteriaceae; genus Sulfotelmatobacter. The sequence continues at coordinate 16,088 of JBEKRY010000013.1, forward strand.
GCTGCGCGTGATTCCGGAAGGATTTGTATTTTTAACGCTGCTGGTTCGGCTGGTCTTGAAGAAGCCGAATTGGCTGGGCGCGCTGTTTCAAGGCATTCCGGGTGCGATGGCGATCTATTGCCTGATTTGTCTCGCGACGACCGCGTGGTCGGTGAATGCTTCGTGGACGGCCTACAAATCGCTCGAATTTCTGGCGGACGTATCGCTGCTGGCGGCGGTGGTAGCCAGCGCCGAGGGCTTCGTTACCTACAAGAGTCTGGTCGATTGGACGCTGACCTTCTACGGGATCTCGCTGCTTGGGGTGTGGAGCAATCTTCCGATCTGGCCGGTGGAGGCGATGGATGGCGGCCGCCTGACCGGAGTGATTCCGGTGGAAGCGTCGAACAGCGTTGGGACTTCGGGGGCGGTGCTCTCGATCGTCGCGCTGTGCCGGCTGATGCCGATGTTCGGCACGGCGAAAAATCGGGCATGGTATTGGCTGTTGCTGATTTTTGGCATGGTTTCGATGGTCCTGTCGCAGACCCGAAACGCGGAGGCGGCGTTTCTGCTCGCGCTGGCGATGATTGTGTTCTTTTCCCCACGACTGCGCCGGATTGCGATATGGGGCGGGGTTGTGCTGGCGCCGATCGTGACGGTGATTGTTCTTTTGAATGAACGACTGTTGACCAAGGGCGGGGATCTGCTGGTACAGGCATTGGAGCGCGATCAGTCCGATGCCGCGATTGGATCATTGAGCGGACGCACGGCGTGGTGGGCCTACGGCATTCAACAGTTGATGCATCATCCGTGGACTGGATTGGGTGCGTACGCGGCCGGGCGCTTTGCCGTGCTCGGAAAATTGGGTGTCGGCTCGGCGGCCATGATGCACAGCGACTGGATCGAAATTCTCATCGGCACCAGCTTTTGGGGGCTGATCCCGTTCGCGGCCGCGCTGTTTGCGGCCTGGTGGCTTTTGTACAAGTGCATCCGCAGCGACGCTTTCTCCGCAGATCAACGCCAGCTGGCGCTGGAACTGTTCGCTCTGCTGGGGATGCTGACCATGCATTCATTCTTTAACGATGAATTGAGCTGGCACTGTCCACTGCTGTACTTCGCTATCCTGGGTTATGCCGAGTGGGTGCGGAGGCAGCGCAAGACGCAGCGCATTTATGCGATGGAGCGGCGACCATTTTAGCTGTTAGAGTGTGATCCGAGATCTTCATTTTAAATACCTCAGCTGTGAATCCTTCTCTGCACTGGGAAAAGGGTCTGGCCCCCTTAGTATGGGTGGATTGAAGGCGAAGTGAATAAAAACAGGCGAACGAGCCAAAGTCACCGGAGATTAATTTGACCAGAGCCCTGAGCATTCCTAATCTCACTCGCGACGGCTGCGTCAGTATTTTGGGCGTGAAGGTCCATGCCACGAGCATGGACCGTGCCGTTTCCCGGATCGAATCCCTGCTGGCCAGCGGTGACAAGAGTTATGTTTGTGTCACCGGGGTGCATGGAGTTATGGAGTCGCAGGTCGATCCTAATCTCAAACGCATCATCAACCGCGCCGCACTCAACATTCCCGATGGGCGGCCCACCGTTTGGGTGGGATGGCTGCGGGGATTTTTTCAGATGCGCCAGGTGACCGGCCCTGACATGATGTTGAAAATCTTTTCGCGCTCGGCCGAAAAGGGCTACACCCATTTTTTCTACGGCGGAAACACTGGCGTTGCCGAAGAGCTCAAGAACGAACTTACTGGGAGTTTTCCCGGAGTGAAAGTGGTTGGGACCTATACGCCTCCGTTTCGGGCGCTGAACTCGGAGGAGCAAGCCGAACTGATTCGTACCGTCGGTGAGCTGAAGCCCGACTTTTTCTGGGTTGGACTGAGCACGCCGAAGCAGGAGAAGTTCATGGATGAGTATCTGCCGAAGCTCGACGTCAAGCTCATGCTGAGCGTGGGCGCGGCCTTCGACATTCATACCGGTCGAATTAAAGACGCGCCCTACTGGATGAAGGTGGCCGGCGTGCAGTGGTGCCATCGCATGTACCAGGACCCATCGCGCCTGTGGAGACGGTATTGCATCAACAACCCAAAATTCCTGTACCACCTGATGCTGGAGTTCCTCGGCCTGGCGAGTTACGAAGGGACGTCGGACGCGCGGCAGCATGAATCTCGCGCGGCATGAAAGTTCTTTTGGTTCACAGTGCGTACCAGCAGTTTGGCGGCGAAGATTCGGTCGTGCGCGCCGAGACGGAATTGCTGGAGAAAAACGGCGACGAGGTTTACCGCTATACGCGGCACAATGACGAGATAAAAGAATTTGGCTTCGCAGATAAAGCCGCATTCCTGCCGCAGACCATTTACTCGTGGAAGACCAGCGGTGAGTTGGAAGATGTGGTCCGGCGGTTCCGGCCGGATGTGGCGTTCATTCACAATGTTTATCCCCTGATCTCGCCCTCGGCCTATCACCAGCTGCATGCGCTGGGAGTGCCGACGGTGCAGGTGCTGCACAACTTTCGTCTGCATTGTCCGAACGGCCTTTTCTATACGCAGGGGAAAATTTGTGAAGCGTGCAAGGGCGGCAACTATCTGCATGCCGTGAGTAAGCGCTGCTATAAAGACAGTTATGCGTTCAGCGGGCTGTATGCGCTGACCCTGGGCCTGAACCGGCTCGGAGGAGTGATCAAAAAGATTTCCGGCTTCATCTGCCTGACGGAATTCTTTCGGATCAAGATGCGGGAAGCGGGGGTTCCCGATTCCAAGCTGTTTGTCCGGCCGAATTTTGTATATGCTCCGGCGCTGCCGGAGGGCGAGACCCCGGGCGGGAGTTATGTGCTGTTCATGGGACGGCTGTCCGCGGAAAAGGGCTGCTGGACGCTGATCCGCGCCTTTGAACAGCTGCCGCAGGTGCCCCTGAAAATCATGGGCACGGGGCCGCTGGAGCAGGAGTTGCGGGATTATGTTCGCGAAAAGGGCCTGCGCAATGTTGAGTTTCTGGGCTTCAAGAGCGGCGCGGAAAAATGGGAGATCCTGCGCAACTCTTTGTGCCTGGCGCTGCCTTCGGAGTGGTATGAAAACTTTCCAGTGACGGTGCTGGAGGCGTTCATGGCGTGCAAGCCCGTAATCGCGGCGCGGCTGGGTGGGCTGCCGTACATCGTGGAGGAAGGGAAGTCGGGGCTGCTGTTCGAGGCGGGGAACGTGGCGGAACTCAGGCAGCGGATTCAGTCCCTGGTGGATCAGCCCGCTGAGGCTGCTCGAATGGGGCAATACGCGCGCCGGTTGAGCGAGACGAAATATGGTCCGGAGCAGGGTTATCGCAATTTGATGGAGATCTTCACGCAGGTTCGAGCACAGGTTCTTGCGGCGTAAGGATATGGCTTAAGATGTAACTTCGGAACTGTTATCCGATTGAGTATTAGACGATTGAACATCTCCAAATTGATTACTACCGAATGACGATTCAACTACAGGGTTCGGAATGCGAGAATGCAGCGCGGCAGACTTCGCTGCAGCAGACTTCGCAGCAGCAAGCTTCAGAGCCGCAAGCGTCGCAGCCGCAGAACTCGGCGGCGATGAGTGCGGGCCCGTTGTTTGTGGTGGGGATGTGGCGCTCCGGGACTTCGCTGCTGTACGCGTTGCTCAACCAGCACTCGCAGATCGGGCTGATGTACGAGTCGGACATGCTGACGCTTTCGTCGCTGTTCTGGCTGCCGCGAAAGAGCGCATGGTGGCTGAACAAAGTCGACTCGTGGAATGGGGCGCTCACCCGGCATCAGATTGATCCGGCTGCAATTCCGGAGAACATCAGCGACCTGCCGGGGGCGTTTCGCGCCGTCGCCCAGCAGTACGCCGGAAAAAAAGGCGCGACGGTGTGGGGCTGCAAGTCGCCAAGCTATTACGACTGCATGACTGAACTGGCGGCGTGGTATCCCGAGGCGAAGTTTATTGTCATCTGGCGCGATCCGGCGGATGTTTGCCGCAGCATTGTTCGCGCGGCCGAGAAGGCGGTGTGGTTTCAGCGTCCGGGCACGGACCTCCGCGCGCTACTCGGTTATCGCCGCATGAAGAAAGAAGCGGACGAACTGGTGCGGCGGGGAGCTGCAATTCACCAGTTGCAATATGACGATCTGGTGCGCGATCCGGCCGCGGCACTGACCGCGATCTGCGAGTTCGTGGGTGTGCCCTATGATCCGCGCATGGCTTCTCTTGAGGGCGCGGACCGGTCGGCCGTTTATAAGGGCGAGCACCATTCCATGGTGAAGAGTTCGAGCATTGTGGCCAAGCGCGAGCGTCCCGAGGTGCTTTCTCCGGAGCTCAAGAGCAAGGTGGAGCGCTACGTCGTATTCTGGCGCAAACAGTCAGGTGGAAATTGGCCAGTAAATGCCGCGGTCAGCGATGGAACGCAAGCGGCTTCGTGGTTCGAACGGACAGTCGATCGGGTGCGGCATGGCTTGTTGCGCGGGCTCGATGGAAGCACCATCTTTCTTTATTCGTTCGTACCCGTTTCGCTGTGGAAAAGATATCGTCAGATGAAGTCCCGGTACTACCAGCAGGTTGCACCAAAACCCAGCGGCAGTGAAGCAGTCTAAGCACTATTCCCCCTAAGCTGCTCAATCTAAAAGACATCTCAGTAGCCTACTTTTGGGCGGATTGGAACGAAACATGCAGCTCCGTAGCCGAGTATTCATGCCCACACTTTCGTGGAAGAGGTTCAAACTTTTGACTCTACAAGCCAAGGTGGTCGCGGTTCTTGCGTGCGTGGCGGCAGTTCTGTGCCCTTCCGCTTTTAGTCAGTCAGGGACGATGAGTACCTACGCCGGAATCAATACCGTTCAGTACCGGCTCAATGGCACGGCTACGCCGGACCCGACCATCGCCGTGGGCACACTCGAATATTGCGAGCACGTCAACAGCGGCTACCAGTGCTGGTATAAGAGCGGACCCAACGCGAACCAGCCGGTGACGTTTCTGGGAAGCAACACGCCCAAGTCGGACGCCGGTCCGTGGAGTCAGAACAGCAACAACAACGGCAACACCTCCCATTGTCCGACGGCGTTTACGCCCAACTCGCAACTGCTGCACGACAATGTTTACAACCTGTGGATCATGGAGAAGCGCGTCACCTACGCCTCCACTGGCCATAACTACATGTGCGTCGCGATCAGCAACGTCGAGGACATTGCATCGACGTCTCCGGCCTTCGCCTGGTTCGCGTTTGAATACGATCTGGATACGGTGATTCCAACCAATGCAGAAGGGAATTACTACTATCCGGATTATCCGCAGTCCGGATTGTGGCAGACCTCGACCTCGACGACTCCGCCCTACACCGCTGCTTCCGACCAGGCGCTGTGGATTACCTATGACTTGCAGGATGTTAACAATCAGGACAATATCAACGGAGTACTGGTATGCGCGGTTGATCTGGCGGGACTTCGCGCCAGCACTGCGAGTCCCTATGTGAACAACTCGAAGGGGCCGGCCTGCACGGTGGCCCATACGCTGACTCCGTACAACCAGCGGCGCAGCTGGGTTCCGGCCAATAACTCCGACACGACGCCTCCGATCGCGGCAGACGGAGAAATGTTTACCAACCTGGTCGAGCCGCCGATGGACGACAAGAGCTACCTGACGGCCCCCGCGGATACGCAGGAAGTGGAGCAGTGGACGATTGACTGGACCGCCGCGACTCCCACGCCGACATTCCTTAACACCTGGCAGCTGCCTTCGACGCAACCCGCCGGAGACCAGTTGGGATGCTTCTTCGCCGCGAATTATTACGACACGGTCTGCATTCCGCAGCCTTCTACGGCGACGACCGGCATCCACATTGATTCGGTGGCCGACCGCATGCAGCAGTTCTTTCACTACACGTCGAACGGCGGACAGGGAAGTGTCTGGACGTCGGCGCATGACATTCAGATTGTGCCGAGCAACACCAAGCTGACCCAGACCGAGGCCGACGTTCGCATTCTGCAGAGAAACACGACGGCGCCGAATGCGGTTTATGTGGCTGCGGACTATCCCATTCTTGATCCGGTGGACTCGGCTGCCTTCGTGTTCCTGCCGAGCATCGTCCGCGACAAAGCCGGGAATCTTCAGGGAATTCTGGGAATCTCGGGAAGCGGAGTCAATGAGCATCCCGGCCTCGACAGTTTGACCTTCAATCCCGGCACGCAGGAATCCGGAACATGGGGATACATCGCAAGTCCGCTGACTGACGGCGATGCCGAAGATACCGACTCGCTGAACTATCGCTGGGGCGACTGGTATAGCGGAGTGCTGGACCCGAGTGACTCATGCACGGTGTGGGTGGCGGGAGAATACCTGCCGGCAAATCGTACCACCGAACCATACTGGTACACGGCAATGGCGACGCTGCCTCCGATCGGAACGTGCGCTGGCGGGCCGGTGCTGCTTTCGAATGTCAGCCTGAATTTTGGAAGTCAGGCGGTGGGAGTCAAGAGCGCGGCGCTGGTTGAGACCGTGACCAACAATCAGACTACGTCACTGAATATCAGCGGAATTTCCTCCGGCGGAGGCGTGTTCCAGCAGAGCAATACCTGCGAGAACGCAATCGCACCGGGCGGCAACTGCACGATCAGCGTGTATTTCACGCCTTCAGCAGTGGGTACGGCAACGGGAACGCTCACCATTACGGATGGTGTCACCGGCAGTCCGCAATCGGTGGCACTGGCTGGGATTGGGACTTCCACCAACACGACAGGGACGATTTCGGTCTCCCCGACGTCACTCGCTTTCGGTAATCAGGTTCTGAACACGGCGAGCGCGGGAAAGGCGATCACCGTCACCAACACGGGTTCTGTGAACGTCACGGTCAGTTCGGTAGCGGCGAGCGGCGCATACTCCGGGACGGGCACTTGCTCGGGCGCGACACTCACTCCAGGACAGACCTGCACGATCACTGTGGGCTTCACTCCGGTGGTAACCGGAGCGACCACGGGCACGATTACGATTACCGATAACGCTACGGGCACACCCCAGATCGTCAACCTGACGGGCTCGGGACAGCTGGCGGTTTCGATGTCGGCGAACCTGACGTTCCCGACCACGGATGTGGGAACCTCGAGCGCATCGCAGACCATGACGTTGAGCAACAACCAGAGTCAAAGCCTTAGTTTCACATTCGCGACCAGCGGCGACTTCACGGCGGTGGGCAGCGGCGCAAGTCCATGCACCGGGACGCTGGCAGCAAAATCGAAATGCTCGTTTGCGGTAACCTTCACGCCGACTTACAACGGCACCATCAAAGGCGCGCTGACCGTCACCCATAACGCGGTGGGAAGTCCCACGTCTGGCGGGCTGAGTGGAACCGGCGCGGACGGTACGGCGGTGCCGCTAACGTTCAATCCGGCGAACCTTAACTTTGGCAACATTGCCTTGAGCGCAGCGCTGACCAAGACGGTAACCGTCAAGAATGTGAGCGCGGCAACCGTGACCATCACCAGCATCACGGGTAGCGGCTACTTCACGGTAAAAGCCGGTGGCGCGACGCCCTGCAACGGCGCTTTGCTTTCCGGCAAGACCTGTACGTTCAGCGCCACCTTCGCACCGCTGGCAACCGGAAGCTTCATCGGGGGCATCACGGTGGTCGACAGTGCCTCGGTCAGCACGCAGGTGCAGAACACGGCGGGCACCGGCATTGAGCCCGTCACGGTGGCTCCTACGACACTCTCGTTCGGAACGGTGGGGGTGGGGTCGACGAGCCCGGTTGCGATCATCACCGTTACGAACTACCTGGCGACGGCCGTTGCCATCGACGGTGTGGTGGCGAGTGGCGGCTTCATTGCCACGACAGGCGGAACCGCTCCTTGCGGGACGAGCATTCCCGCGAAGGGGACCTGCGATCTGGGAGTGCAGTTCAGTCCGACGGCTGCGGGGGCGATCAACGGCGATTTGACGGTGACGTTCGCCGCGGGCGATTCGCCGCTGGTCGTGAGCCTGGCGGGTACGGGCAGCAACTAACGGCAGGAACTTGTAGAGCGCCGGCAGCGCGGAAGCTATGGAGCCGCGCCGCCGGCGCTTTTTTGTTTCTGCGTTTTCCTGTCTCCTTCAGTGTTTTGCTGAAATTCCATCGGGAGCTTTTCCAGGAGTTTCGCCAGGGACCTTTGGGAGTTCGGTGGAGATCTTGTCGAGTAATTCGAGCACGGGCCGCTGACTTTTCATCAGGCGCGGAGCGAGTTCGGGCGCCGTCATCCAGCGCGGCGAACCTTCCCAGGAGTCCTTCAAGTCTCCGCTGGCTTCGGCTTCAAATACTGAGATGATGCAGGGCACGTCTGCCGTGCTGCGATAGCGCAATCTCAATTCCTGCCCAGTGACGCTCAGTCCGGTCTCTTCCAGGACTTCCCGCCGCAGCGTCTTCTCTTCCGCTTCTTTCCAATCCGAAATTCCTCCGGGCAGAGATATGCCTCGTCCGTCATTGCGCTGGATCACCAGGAAAGTCTCGCCTCGGCGGATGATGGCAATCGAAGCCCGCAATGTTCCAAACACTGGGAACCAGCGATAGAGCGCGAAGCAGGTGCGGGCGAAGATCCAGAAGACACGACGTTTCAGGGTGTCAAGCATGTTCGGGATCATCTGTTTGCATCATCTTGCCGACTTTCAATGGGTAGGCGGAAAGTCTAGCACGCAGTTTTCGGGTGGCAGCTTGGTTCGACAGGGACGCGATCCTGCCTGAGGAGGGAAATCAGACCGATGTACTACCGCGTTTCGGGAGTATTTGACGGCGGAAGCCTGATGGAGTAAGCTTCCCGGCAGTCTGTCTATCCCTGATCTTCAGCCAGCAGTGCGGGTTTTCGAGGTTTCTCTCAGAAGGAATTCCAGCCATGAAGTTTCTCGGTTTTGCCTGCCTGTTCGCTGCCGCGACTCTCTGTGCGCAGTCGACTCTCTATTCGCCCGCCGGGATCGTACCTCTCGCGGACGCAAACAGTCATCACGCGAACTCGCAGCCCAAAATGCTTCAGGGCTACGGCAAGTTGCCGTTGAGCTTCGAGCCGAATCTTGGCCAGAGCGATTCCAGCGTGCGTTTTCTTTCGCACGGAGCCGGGTACACGCTGTTCCTTACCAGCGATGAGGCAGTTGTGTCGTTACGCCCGGGCGGTCGATCCACCAAGTCCGCCGTGCAATCGAAGGGTATCGGGAATCTCGCTCACGAAGGGGACACGGACCTGGCGCGTGGGAATGCCAAGCGGCAACCCCGGCTGGGGGCTCTGCACATGCAGTTGTTGGGCGCGCGCAGAGACGCGGCCGTCAGCGGAGCTGAGGAGCTTCCTGGAAAGATCAACTACTTCTTGGGCAATGATCCGAAGAATTGGGAGACGAACATTCCGACCTTCGCGAAGGTCCGTTATCACAATGTGTTCGAAGGCGTCGACCTGGTCTACTACGGAAATCAGGGACAGCTGGAATATGACTTTGTCGTAGGCGCCGGAGCCGAGCCTGGGGCGATCCATCTCGCTTTCAGCGGCGCTCGCGGGATGTATGTCGACCCGCAGACCGGCGATTTAGTTTTGAAGATGGGAAAGATGGGAAAGGGTGATAACGAAGTTCGCTTCCACAAGCCGCTGGCTTATCAAGACCTCGCTTATCGAGATGGCGCTTCAGGGACGAACAGAGAATTGGTTGCAGCGAACTACATCGTGGATTCGCGAAACCATGTCCGCTTTCAGCTGGGGCCCTATGATCACAACCGGACATTACTGATCGATCCGACGCTGAGCTATTCGACCTACCTGGGCGGCAGCAGTAACGACTACGGAACCAGCCTGGCAGTGGATAACGCAGGCAACGCCTACGTGACGGGATATACCAGTTCGTCATCCTTTCCCGTTACCGCCGGGAGCTATCAAACCAAGTGTGGCGGCTGCGCCGGGGGCATGGAGGATGCTTTTGTCACCAAGCTTGACCCTACCGGTTCTTTCCTGATTTATTCCACCTTCCTGGGAGGAACGGGGAATGACATTGGGAATGGGATTGCGCTGGATCCTTCGGGCGACGTCTACGTGGTTGGGCAGACTTTTTCCCCGGACTTTCCAGCTACTTCGGGGGCCTTCCAGCGCACTTGCGGCGGCGGCACGTGCGTGGGCGGCGATGCGTTCATTACGGAGTTGGATCCGAGCGGAGCCTCGTTGGTGTATTCGACCTATTTGGGCGGCCCTGGAGTTAACCAAGGCAATGCCATCGCTTTAAACGCTGCCGGGGACGCCTATGTAATCGGTTACACGGAGTCGGCGACTTTCCCGACCACCCCGGGTGCCTACCAGACCAAACTCTCGAAGGGTGATGACGTATTTGTGACGGAGTTAAATTCGGCAGGCTCCGGGCTGATTTACTCGACCTACCTGGGCGGGACGAACAAGGACTTAGGGTACGCCATCGCTCTCGATGCTTCCGATCATGCTTACATCACGGGATTCACGCAGTCCACCGATTTCCCTACGACAGCGGGAGCATTCCAAACCTTCCTGACAGCCAATACTGCTGCCTTCGTAACGGAATTAAACTCCACCGGTTCGGCATTGCTGTATTCGACCTATTTGGGCGGAATCACAAAAGCGACTACTGCATGCGAAGCCTGTGGGACGAGCATCGTGGTGGACAGTTCGGGAAATGCGTATGTGTGCGGCTTGACGGCAGAGGCAACGTTTCCAGTCACTCCCGGAGCTTTTCAAACCACGTTCCTGGGCCATACGAATGGGCATGACGCTTTCGTTACGAAATTGAATCCGACGGGTACCGCGCTGGTTTACTCCACCTACGTGGGCGGGGACGGGGATACGGGAGCTACCAGTATCGCGCTGGATCCATCGAATAATGTCTGGATCAAGGGCAATACCATGTCGGCGATTTTTCCCGTGACGCCTGGCGCTTTCCAAACCGTGCTGGCAGGCGATTTCGATGCCTACGTCGCGCAACTCAATCCCACTGGCTCGACTCTGCTCTACGGGTCGTACCTGGGCGGTTCCGGAACCGAATATGGCGGGGCCACTCGCGCGCTGGTGCTGGATAACCAGTCGCCGCCCAACGTTTACGTCACGGGCTATACCGATTCGACGAACTTCCCCAGCACTGCTGGATCTTTTCAGCCAAAGCTCGCCGGAGCTAATGATGCGTTTGTGAGCAAGTTTGCTCCCAGTCCGAATGCGGGGTTGGCCCCGTCCAGCCTTAGTTTCGGCAACCAGAACATCGGAACCACCTCTACCCCGCAAGCTGTGATCCTCACCAATACCGGGAACGAATCGCTGGCTGTCACCGAGGTCAGCATCACGGGAACTAACAGCAGAGATTTTGGCCACACCGGCGCTTGTGGTGAGTTGGCTCCCAACGCGACCTGCACGATCAATGTAACCTTCGCTCCCACAATCAGTGGGGCCGAGACTGCCGATCTGTCGATCGCCGACAACGCGGCGAATAGTCCGCAGTTGGTGCCGTTGAGCGGCACGGGCGTAGCGACGGGGCCGGTGGTTGTTCTTTCAGCCACCAGCCTGACGTTCGCTACTCAGCTGGTCAATACCTCCAGCGCTGTCCAGGTGGTGACGCTGACCAATACCGGCGGCGCAGCCCTGACGATCTCAGGCATCGTGACTAAAGGGGACTTCAGTCAAACCAACACCTGCGGATCAAGCGTGGCTGCGGGCGCGAACTGCACCATCAGCGTTACATTCCGTCCAACCCAGATCAACAGTCGATTCGGGAGCATCACGGTGACTGATAACGCGCCTACGAGCCCCCAGGTCGTATCGCTGACGGGAGTGGGCACGTATATTTCGCTGTCGCCGGCCAGCCTGAGCTTTGGAACGGTGGCATTGGGTAAGTCGAGCACACCGCAAGTCATCACTCTGACGAACGCCGACAGCGCTGCGGTGCGGATCGGGACGGTATCGGTAACGGGGACGGATCCCGGAGACTTTACCCAGAGCAATACCTGCGGGGCGAGCGTCGCGGCGAAAGGCAGTTGTTCGATTACCGTAACCTTCACGCCCACGGCAGCGGGCGCGCGGTCCGCAAATGTATCCGTTACAGACGCGGGCGGTGGCAGTCCACAAACGGCATCGCTCAGCGGAACCGGGCAGTGAGAGCCTTGCCGACCGTTCGAAGCTCTTCCCGGCTTCCTACTGAAGGACGATCGGCTTAATCCCTACGGGGACGACGCCGGCAGTGATCGCAATCGGAGTGCTGGCCGTGGTCATGTCCTGATACTGCAACCACTGCGATCCGACCGTCTGGTTCGCCGTGGTGCAGGAGCCGTTGGCGCAACTTTGGGAAGCATCCCACAGGATCAGATACTGCGTGCCGGACTGATTGACGGTGCAGGACCAGACAGTTCCGTTGGCCGCGCAGGGAGTTATTAACTCGGATTGCGCAAGCCAATCGTAGGTTTGCTCGTAGGCAGTTTCCACTTCCGCGGGTTCGGTAGTCAAATCGACCCAGTCATACCAGGCGATTCCAGATATACCCAGAGACCAATTCAATAGATAGAAACGTGGCATGAAGGAAGCGGCCATATCGCCATCGGTGTATGCGCCGGTAAAGCCGGAGATGGCGTAGGAGGCTTCTCCATTCCACAGCGGTTTGGCGGCTTCGGCCGGCTGCAGAATTCCCTGAATGTTGGAGATGTAAGTCTGCATTGCCGTTTCAGGCGTACAAGCCGTGGGCGGCGGGCACTCGTCGCCGGTTGAATTGCCGGGTTTCATGTGAAAGTTGATGATGTCGACCGCCGCTGCGGTTGCATTCGCGGGATTCGGACAGGGCAGCTCATAGGACGGTACGCCGGACGTGTTGCTGCAGTAGAGCTGGTTCTGGGCATAGGTCAGAACCGACGATCCGGTAGCGTGACCGGACGACATGACGATCTGCGCCGTGGGATCGATGGCGGTTGCGGTGCAGGGAGTGGCAGTTCCGTTGCCGCTTTCGTGAATTACGTTTTGCCCGCCCTGACTTCCAAGGATGATGCAGCGGGCATCTTCGGTAAGGCGCGCCAGTTGTGCAAACGTGCCGTTCCAGTATTGCTGGTCATCCGGTTCATTCCAGATTTCCCAGTATTGGATGTGAGCGTGGGTCTGCAAGTAAGTCGGATCATCGACGTGGGTGGCGATGGCCGTGATCCACGCCTTCCAGGTGGCGTTGGTACCGCTGCCGTCGGTGTTCAGGTCGGAAGGAGCGTCGCACTCGCCGTTGCCGCCGCCGGTGCCCGTCACGTAGTTGCAGGTTGTGTCGTTGGGATTGGAAGTGGCCCACGACGGAGTGCGAGCCAGAGTGTATAAGCCGAGCGTGACGCCGCTGGAGAAGCCCTTCGCCAGAGCCGCGTCCAAGTTTGAAAAATTAAATACGCCGGCTGCGGTGTTGATGGACGGCCATTGCAGAGGTGGTGAATCCCAAAAGCGTTGCATCGTGTAATTCACGGTCGGATAGTCGTTCGCCGCCGTATTCGTCGAGCTGAAGCCGAACAGAGTGGTCGGGGCAGTATTTGCACTTGAGACTGCGCTGCTGACCGCCAGGACTAAAGATTGGTTCGCAGTCTGCGGCGGGGATGAAGAATCGGCCACGCCGATCGTGAGATTAAATTGTCCTGTCTGGACCGTGGTTCCCGAGAGCAGGCCGCTGCTCTGCAAGGTAAGGCCCGTAGGCAACGTTCCGGAAGCGAGGGTCCAGGTATATGGAGCGGCGCCTCCAGAGGCTTGCAGAGCGGCAGAGTATGCGGTTCCTGCCGTGACAGCGGGTAACGAACCGGTGGTGATGGCGACGGAACCTGTCTGACCCGGCATGATCGTCAAGGAGGCCGTTCCGGATTGCGTCGTATCCTCGACGCTCGTAGCAGTGATTGTGGCGGTCGTACTCGTGGTGACCGCGGGCGCCTGATAGAGACCTCTGCTGGAAATGCTTCCCGGTGACGCCGACCAGATGACCGCGCCGTTGTTCGTGTTGGTCAAGAGCGCGGAGAACTGCATCGTCCCCGGCGAAGTAATGGTGGCACTCGCAGGGCTGACCGTCACCACGATAGCGCCGGCCGCCGGCGTGGTTACCGTGAGTTGAAACTCTTGCGAGCCGCTCGACCCGGTCGAATCTGTCACTTGGGCGGTGAAGGTGAAGACTCCAGTTTGCGTTGGAGTTCCGGTAATGGTCCCGGCGGTCTGGCTGAGAGTGAGGCCAGTCGGGAGGGTTCCAGTCGAGACGGTGAAGGCGTAAGGCGGTTTGCCGCCCGTCGCAGTGAGCGTTCCGGTATAAGGCACTCCCACGTTTGGTGCAGCCAGGGTTCCGGAAATCTGCGGGCTCGAAGTTTGCGAAGCGCCGGAGCTCACTCCCGAACACGCGGTCAAACAGGCGAGGCCCATCAGGATCGTCGCCAGGGCAAGGAATCCAAGAGCGCGGCGTAGAGAGGCGGACCGAGGAATGCGGAATCCGGAATTGGAGAATCGAGGAACGTTCAGCGGCTGGCAGTTCCTGGCCAGGGGAAGGGCTGCGGGCGTCATCTGAGTGACCTCGAATCGGGGGCTTCAAGGGGACGCCCAAATCGAGAACGAGAACGTCCCTAAGGGAACAGTAGAGGGGTGCGAAGGGTGCGCACAGATACCCAAGGGCCACTGCCCCGCGCGGCCAGAAGTACATGGCGAGAGCGGCGAATCGCCGAGAATGGGATGAGAGATTTCTGGTCGGAGGTAATCTGGCGCGGCAGTCCGGCCAGGAGTTCGGTAATTGGTTCGCCAACGCCTTCCGCCAACGCTCTCCGGTGACGTCTCTTAGCGGCGCATTACGCGAACGGGTGATTCGGCGAGGGCAACGGGCGGGGCGGCAGGAGTTTCCTTCTTCGAGGAGGCTACGGTGTCATCGCCGGCCGCGGCAGAGTGGTTGCCCAGCGCATAAAGTACGACCTCAACCCGGCTGGAGACTCCCAGCTTGTCGAAGATGCGAAACAGATAGTTCTTGACCGTGTGCTCGCGGAGGGTTAATCGCTGTGCGATTTCGCGGTTGCTGAGCCCCTCGGCCACGCACCGCACCACATCTACTTCTCTCGCCGAAAGCAGGGAATCGCCATTCGCGCTGAGGAATTTCATGGGGACAGGCTCGGCCATGGCTTCCAAAACGAACTGCAGCTCGCTGCTGTTGGCCCAGATCTGGCCCTCGTGAACGCAACGAATCGATTTGGCGAGTGACTTGAGCGACTCGGTGCGGCAGAAAACTCCGCGTGCGCCGGCGCGGAATGCTTCCACGACTGGGGTTCGCTCGGACGAGTCTAGAAGCATGATGACGCGCGTTTCCGGAGAAGTGGAACTGATCTCGCGGCTCAAGACAAATCCTCCGCGGCTGTCAGTGCCCTGACGCGCGCTGATCAAGGCGACATCCGACCGCTCGCGTTTGAGCACAGCCAGGATCTCGCCGTCTTTGGCCGCGAGACTGGCCACATTGAATTGGCTGTCGCGGCCCAGGGTCTCCACCAGCAACTGGGTATTCATCGACGTACTGTCGGCGGCGAGGACGCGGATGCGGTCTTGCTGAGGAAAACTGGTCAGTTGGGCCATAAGGATTGAGCCTTGTCGGATCAAATTAGGTCGATCAAATTAGGTCGATCAAGTTAGGTCGATCAAGCCAGCAGTGATGAAGCTCTTCATGATCGAGGGAGCTGATCATTAGAGTTAGAACCGTGAGCTGTGAAGGAGCGCCTGCACGTTAAAGAAAAAGTCGTTTGGGAGTCCTTCGTCTCCAAAGATTCTTCCATCGCTAAAACTACGGTTTGATCGAGTGCTGAGGGGGGACGGACGTAAAACCAAAGTTACGAGCCGGGAGTCTCTAACTCCCGGGCATTCGTCCCGTTACCGAGGCGAAGTGTTCTGCTTACAAGGTATTAGGACAGTTTAACCCGGTAAATGGCACTTTAGGGCCATTATTCAGAAAGTTACGGGTCGCATTCGAGTTAGCTAAATAGTTAATCGGTGGTCCTGGCATCGCGCCAGTGTGCAAGATTCTTCACGGAGACGATTCTCTCATTGACTCGATTCTGGCTCTGTACTAGGGTACCGTGAGTAGACATGCCAGAACCTGGCGGGAAGTTCTGCCCCCCCAAAATCTTCCTCGCAATATTGCTGCCGCAAGCGGCCTAAACGGAACAGTAAGCCCTGAGAACAGGATGAAAATCCATGCCCAGATTCGATAATTCTCCTAGCTCAAATCCTAGTGAAGATAGTAGCCGACCTGCCAGCCAAGTTCGATCCCGTCGCTTCGCTCCGTACTTCTTCGCGCTGGCGATGCTGCTGCTTGCGTCCGCAGCCGTATTGATGTCGCGGCCGGCAGTGGTTCACGGCCAGTCGCTGGCGACGGACCCTGGTCCGCGGCCGCTTCCTGCCGATGCGGGCAATTTCTATTCGGCTCTGACACCCAATCAGCTCGCTATTACCCAACGGCTGACCCAGATCTTCACTGAGGTCAACTTTGTGGCGGGCGGGCCGCTGGTGAAAACGGTCGGATTGGGACCACGCTTCAATTCGAATTCCTGTAACAGCTGCCACGCCTATCCCGCGGTGGGAGGATCGAGTCCTCCGAACAATCCGCTGTTTGGCATCTACCAGCTGGAAGGCGCGACCAATACGATGCCGTATTTCATCACGTCCACGGGGCCGGTGATCGTGGCGCGCTTCCCCTACGTGCTGGGCACTACGACGCCCGACGGCGGCGTGCATCAGATGTTCACGATTTCCAATCGAGTCGACGCTCCGGGTTGCACGACCGTGGTCCAGCCCGACTTCGCAGCTCAACAGGCAGCCAACGATATTATTTTCCGCCAGGTCACTCCCACATATGGCACGGGGCTGATCGAACTGATTCAGGAAAGCGCCATCCTCGCCAACATGAATTCCAACCTGCCGCTGAAGCAGTCGCTGGGAATCTCAGGACATCCCAATTACAGCGATGATGACGGCACGATCACGCGCTTCGGCTGGAAGGCGCAGAACAAGTCGCTGCTGTACTTCTCAGGCGAAGCTTATACGGTTGAAGAAGGCGTGAGCGATGAAGCGTTCCCCAGCGAGAACGATGAGGCTATTCCGAGCTGCCTGCCCCCGTTCCCGGTTCCTCCCGGGACCAATAAGACCAAGGGCGTTCCCGACGATCGCAACGACACGGGTGAAGCTCCGAAAATACCGGTAAACTTCCCCGGTGACCTGGAGCGTTTCTCACTGTTCATGCGCTTCCTTGCGCCACCGACGCCGGTGCCGCCGAACTCTACGACGAGCAACGGACTGCTGCAGTTCAACGCGGTAGGCTGCAATCTGTGCCATACGAATTCCTTTACCACGCCGAACTCTTCCATCCCGGCATTGAGCAACGTGACGGCAAACCTGTATTCGGACCTGCTGGTTCACGATATGGGACCGGGCAACGCGGATAACGTCACCCAAGGCAACGCCACAGGCGATCAATTCCGCACCGCGCCGTTGTGGGGCATCGGCCAGCGAATTTTCTTCCTGCACGATGGCCGCACCGCCAACATTGTCACTGCGATTGAAGACCACTACAGTCTGGGCAATGGCACGTACCCGAATTCGGAAGCGAATCAGGTCATCAACAATTTCAACGCTCTGAGCCCGACGAATCAGCAGGCCCTGGTCGACTTCCTGCGTTCGCTGTGAGCTTTTGGGACACGATAAGGGCGAAGGGAAACTCTATGTCACTGTGGAAAGAGAAGAATCCAATGCAGGCTCAATCGAACCAGACTGATCCGAACCAGCCTCGCTCGAATAAGGCGAAGTTGATCCGCGTGGTGCTTCCGGTGGCGTTGTTGCTGGCGATCTGCACAGCGGCGACGGCCTACTTTCCGAAGAGCACGACGGCCATCCGGCCGGCTCTTGGATCTGCCGTGACCAAGACCCCATCGGTGACTGCGACCGATCCCGGCCCGCGACCGCTGCCCGCAGCCGCCGGCGGATTTCTTTCGACGCTGAGCGCCAATGAGCAGCAGATTGAGCCCAGCATCACCACGGAATTCAACCGCACTCATGACGTCATCGTCACTTCTCCGACCGATGGCGGACTGGGCCCGAGATTCAACGAGAATTCCTGCGCCAGCTGCCACGCCTACCCGGCGGTGGGAGGATCGAGCCCGCCCAACAATCCTCTGTTCTCGATTTACAACTACAACGGCGCAACCAACACCATGCCGTCGTTCATTACTTCGACGGGACCAATCCTTGAAGCTCGCTTCATTAACCAGCCTGGCACGACCATTCCCGATGGCACCGTGCACCAGCTCTTCACCATCACGGGCCGCACCGACGCGGCTGGCTGCAACATTTCGCAACCTGATTTTGTGACCGCGGGGGCGCAGGGCAATCTGGTGCTGCGGCAGGTGACTCCGACTTATGGTGCCGGTCTGATCGAAGTGATTCGCAACATCGACATTATCAACAACATGAATGCGAACCCGACCCAGAAGAAATCGCTGGGAATCAGCGGACATCCCAATTACAGCGGGAATGACGGCAGCATCCAGCGCTTCGGCTGGAAGGCTCAGGTTCGGTCGACTCTGTTGATGGCGGCCAACCAGATGAACGTGGAAATGGGCGTCACCAACGAGACGTTCCCCAACGAAATCGACCAGACACCGGGCTGCGTTCTGAACCCGGTGCCAGAGACGGTTACGAACTTCACTCCGGGCATTCTGACGGAAATGTTCCCTGGCGATGCGGAGCGCACCGAATACTTTACTCAGTGGCTCACGCCGCCGACGCCAGCACCGTCTACCGCTTCCACCAAGAACGGCAAGACGCAGTTCAGCGACGTGGGTTGCGTTTACTGCCACACGACTTCGTTCACCACGCCTGCGACTTCTCGGCCGGCGCTGGGTGACATTACGATCAATCTGTATTCCGATATTCTGGTGCACCACATGGGGCCTGGCCTGGCCGACGGCCTGCCACAAGGGGGAGCTGGTCCGGACGAGTTCCGAACCGCGCCGTTGTGGGGCATTGGACAGCGGCTGTGGTTCCTGCATGACGGCCGCACCAACAACATCGTGACCGCGATTGAAGATCACTACAGCCTGGGGAACAGTTCGTACCCGGCGTCGGAAGCAAATCAGGTCATTACGAACTTCAACAACCTGAGCCCGAAGAACCAGCAGGACCTGGTGAACTTCCTGCGGTCGCTGTAATCGGGAAGGCAGCTAGTTAGACGAACTCCGAGACGAGCAGCAAAATAGGGCGCCGCAATCACAGTTGATTGCGGCGTCTTTTTTCTGGTGCGTACTGTCGGTGCATATTGGTTTGTGCGGCTCGAAACTGCGTTCAGTGCTGTTACTGCTTCGTGCCGGCGGACTGGGCACGGAGCCGCGCCTGTCCGGCCAGTGTGGTTCGCCCTTGCGCCTCGTATAAATCGGCGAGGCCCAGCCAGAGTTTGGCGTCGCCGGGCGCCAGTTTCACTGCCTCTTCCTGGAAGGTCGTGGCCTGCGCGACGTCTCCCAGTTGGTACCACGCTTTGGCGCGGCCGGTGGCGACCAGCGAGTTAAAGCTGGCGCCAAGCGATTCTCCTTCTGCGCCGAACGGACTTGCGTCCACGGCCTTGTCGAAGGCTTGTAGCGCGGGCTCGGGTTGGCGCATTTGCAGCTCGGCTTGGCCGAGCATCATCCACATTTCATGCGGACGCGAAGACGATGCTGCCGACTGCCGGAAAACTTCAGCGGCTTCCGCGTAACGCTGTTGGGTCATATAGAAAAGCCCGAAATCGAACCAGCTCTCGTCGCTCGGTTCAAGACCCAGGCTGGCGCGAAATTCTGCCTCGGCTTCGGCAGGGCGAGCGCTCTGCTGAAGTACGAGCGCGCGCAGAAGATGGACGTTGGCATTGTCGGCGAAAAGAGATTGCGCGCGATCGAGGTAAGCGAGTGCTTCCGGGTAGCGTTCCAGGCTGTATAAAACTCCGCCCGCGTTGGCCCAGAAGTTAAACAGTTCCGCTTTGGTTCGATAGAACGACGATAAGGGTAACGGTGAGGATTGCAGCACGCTCAGGTCTGCGGGCAGGCCAAATGACTTCGTTTCGCAGTTGAGCTGTAAACGGTCGATCAGCGCGGCCGTCTCGGGAGTGCGCCGCACAAAGATCGCCGAGACTTCATCCAGATATACCGGCTGCCAGAGTTGACTACGGCAAAAGGCATGGAGCTGTGGGAATAAAGTCATCCCCTGATAACGCGCCAGCGGGACAATGACGGTGTTGATGCCGCGAGTCTCGGCGTCCTGCTGCCAGGCCGGTGCGTCGGGCGGCTCCACGCTCAGTTGGTAAGCGCGAAAGAACAGTTGCGGTCCAAACGGCAGGGCGCGGCTGTCGATGTAATCGCGGTATTCGGGGAATAAACGCCAGGTTAGAAATCCGCCCAGGCTGTAGCCGTTGAATACATTGCCCGGCAGCTTTTCGCGTTGCAGAAACTCGACCGCGCGTTCGGGATACCACCAGGAAAGTCCGGTTCCGAATAACGACAGCTGCGTGGAGCGCATGTAGCAGCGGTTGGAAATCAGATCGCTGGAGCGGACGACCGCGAGTCCCGTGACTGTGACAGTGATGAGTAGCACGCAAGCAATGACGAATTGCGTGGGCCTGGGCACAAGGGGCGCGGGCTTCGGATTGCGGATTTCTTTGCTCAGGGCATCCTCGTGCAGAGCATTGCTGTGCAGTTCGTCCCTTAGTGATTCATCGAGCAGACCTCCGCCGATCACCACGACGACGCAGGCAAACAACGCTTGCAGACGCACGTGTTGCAGAGTGAAATACGCAGCGGCGATGAGTAAGACGGCTGCTCCCCAGCGCTTTCGCCACAGCGCAACGATGATGCTCACGATAACGGCAAACATCAGCCACCAGAAAGAACTCTGGGGATCGCGCCAGTCGAGCGCCTGGTGCAGGCTGGCCCATGATGGGCGAATGTCTGCCCATTCGACAATCCATGCCGTGTGGAGGCTCTGAGAGCGCGCTTGCCTGATCAGCGCCATGTAGATTGAGGCCCCCCAGGGATTGATCAGAGTGGCAATCAACGTCATTGCCAGCGACTGCCATGCGCGCCGCAAGCGAGCGAGCCCGGCCTCGCGTTTAGCGGCAAAGGGTAAGTCCAAGAGCTCCAGCAGAACATAACCACCGCAGATCGCGAGGCCGGCAACGAATCCCTGGTGCAGGTTGACCCAAGCGACCATGAGGATCGGAATCAGCCACAACCGGGCATGTCCGCTGCGATAGTGTTGCCACAACAGCGTCAGGAATGCGGCGAACAAAATCGGGGTGAACATGTCAGAGCGGGGCTGCGTGCGGTTCGCAATGAGAGGGACCGTCACAACCGCGAGAATGCATCCGATCAGGCGCTGGCGGCGAACGAGCAGCGTGACGGTTCCCGCGCAGGCCAGCGCGCCCATCCAGGAAAGCAGCACGTACCCTCCTGCGAGATAGGAGAGGTAGAAGGTGATGCCCGACAGTACGGGATAAATCCACGGCTG
>JBEKRY010000014.1:0-37279 GCA_049517555.1 Candidatus Sulfotelmatobacter sp.
GAACATAGATTGGGATTGATACTGCTCCCTTGCCCCAACATGATATGACATGCACACCGTTTGGGGGCCGTTTGTTCCCCAGGCGCGGGATTCCTGAGCGGACTAGCTAAACTGAGTGGCCCTAGCAATCGAAGCTGGTGAGGCGTATTTCGGGGCAAGACGACGCGCAATTTCTCTGCAGTCAAGACTTGCTGGCGGAGAGGGAGGGATTCGAACCCTCGGTACAGGTGTTAGCCCGTACAACGGTTTAGCAAACCGCCGCATTCGGCCACTCTGCCACCTCTCCGGCGTGCGGAGCTACAGTTTACCACGTTTGAGATGAGGGTTTTTGCCGCTCCAGTCTCGCAAACTTGCGCGTTCCTTTACTTACGTCTTATCTGCATGTGCCCACTCCACCCGATTTGGTTTTCTGTAGCTATGGCAGCACCTCGCTGGGGAGTCAGCCGCAATTTCGTTTTCTCGATTCTTCGAAGAGCCCTCGCGCACGAGATTCGTGCAAATCCGACTGCTTCAGGCCAGAGCGGTTGCCGCGAATGGCCCATTTTGGGGCTCTAGGACTACGCTATAATCTCTCGCCGGGAGGCGGGGTTGATTCGATTCGCGATACTCGCGATGTGCGTTGGAAGCTATGCGCTCGCGACCTCATCCGTGAGCCTGGCACAGGCCAGCCGCTTCTCGTTGAATGCGGAGCAGGCGCAAGCCGAGGCCGCGCATTTTCTGGCCGATCTAGTTCGAATTGATACTGAGGACCCTCCGGGCGATGAGTCGAAGGTCGCACACTATCTTGAGGGTGTGCTGAAGAGTGAAGGAATCGAATCGGAAATCCTTGAGCCGGTAGCGGGCCGCGCCAGTATTGTCGCGCGGCTTAAGGGCAACAGAAAAAAGCGCTCGTTACTGCTCATGGGACACGAGGATGTTGTTCCCGTCGATCGATCACACTGGACGGTTGACCCATTCGCCGCCAGCGAGCGCGATGGAGTGATCTACGGTCGTGGCGCTTCTGACGACAAGGCCATGGTGGCCGCCAATCTGGAGATCCTGCTGCAATTGAAGCGCCTGAAGGTGCCGCTTGAGCGAGACGTAATCTTTCTCTCCGAAGCCAGCGAGGAAATGTCTTCGCCCGCCGGCATGGCCACCATCGTCGAGCGATATTGGGACAAGATTGATTGCGAGTTTGCGCTCAACGAGGGTGGCGGATCGCTGGTCGAGAACGGGAAAGTGAAGTATTTCGGGGTGGCGACTGCCGAGAAGCTCCCGAGAGCCTTGCGCCTGGAAGCTACGGGTAGCAGCGGACACGGGTCGGTGCCTCGAGTTGACAATGCGGTCGTGCACTTGGCGGCTGCTGTCGCGAAGGTTGGAACGTGGGATACTCCGGCGCGTCTCAACGAAACCACGCGCACATTTTTCGAACGCCTGGCCACGATTTCATCGCCGGAGGAAGCGGGGTGGTATCGCAGTGTGCTGGATCCGAAAGTACAAGAGGAACTAAAGCACAAGAAGCCTCAGTATTACTCAATGGTGCGAACCTCCGTTGTACCGACCATGCTGAAGGCAGGTTATAAATCCAACGTCATTCCGCCGTCCGCGGAAGCGACGCTCGACGTGCGCGCGCTACCCGACGAAGACCTGGGAAAATTTCGCGAGATGCTGGCGGAAGTCATCGACGATCCCCAGGTTAAAGTTGTTGCCGAGGATAGTTCGTTTTCAATGCCGGCGTCGCCTCCCAGCAAGTTAGGCACGGAAATGTTTGCCGCACTGGAGCGGGCGCAAAAGCAAGTGAGTCCGGAGGCCATTACATTGCCCACCATGACGACTGGCGCCACGGACTCCTCGTTTCTGCGAACCAAAGGCGTTCAGGCGTACGGGATCGGCGTTCCCAGGACCGAAGAAGAAAGCCGGGGGGTACACGGCAATGACGAGCGCATTCAGACCAAGCAACTCGGGCTATTCGTAAGGTACTTGTTCGCCGCAGTCACTGGGATCGCGGCTGCGCCGTAGAGTGGTTTCAACACAACAAGCAGGCGAACATTCGATTCCCGCGTGACCCACCACGGTGCACGCCACTGTCTGCTAGTTTTTAGCTGGTTGAAGCGGAGAAATTTATGACAATCCAGAACGCGTTGGGACTTTTCTTGACGGGAGTACTTGTTGTCGGTGCGGCGCAGGTGCCCACGGCAGCGCAGTCGACATCGGCATCAACATCTTCGAAGGCGGCCACCGCGCCGGCGGCTTCGAGCGAGACCGCATCTGGATATAACCAGCCGCCGAAAAACATTCTCGATGTAATGCGTGCTCCCATGCCGCCACAGCCCGACGTGAGCCCGACGCACGACTCGATTCTTCTGGTGTCATGGCAGGAATACCCATCGATTGCGCGGGTGGCGACGCCTTTCCTGCGCCTGGCAGGCGTGCGCGTGGAGCCGAAGAATCACAGCAAGCACGACACTCCGGGCGGCTACGGAATAACGCGGTGCGCCACGGGTTTCGATTTAGTGAACATCAGCGATGCCGCGCAAGGTCACGCTTCGCAAATTCATGTCACCCTTCCTGCTGGCGCGTGCCCGGGTGAGCCGGTTTGGGCCGCGGACGGAAAACGATTCGCGTTCGTGAACATCGCTCCCGACTCGGTCGAACTTTGGATTGGCGATGCCAAGACTGGCGAAGTACATCGAGTCCCCGAAGCCCGTCTCAACCCTATGTTCGAGGATGAAATGAAATGGATGCCGGACCAGAAAACGCTTTTAGTGAAGCTGGTGCCCGCCGGGATGGGCGCGCCGCCGCCCGAGCCAATCGTGCCGATTGGCCCCAGTATCCAGGAGACCGACGGCGAAAAGGGACAGAGCAGTACCTACGAAAACCGTGACACGCTGAACAACAAGCATGACGAGGATGTCTTCGATTACTTCGCGACTTCGCAACTCGCGTTGGTCGATGCCGCGACCGCGGCGATCACCCCCATTGGGAAGCCGGCAAATTACGACTCGCTTGATCCCGCGCCCGACGGCAAACATATTCTCATTACCGCGATCCACAAACCCTACTCCTACGTCACCACTTACGATCGTTTCCCGAAGGAAGTTGAAGTCTGGGACGTATCGCAACGCGCTCACGTTGTCGCGCATACCATCGCGTCGCTTCCCCTGGCGGATCGCGTTCCCATCCATGGGGTTCCGTTGGGTCCTCGCAATTTTTCCTGGCGGCCTACCGATCCCGCGACGCTCGTCTGGGCAGAAGCGCTGGATGGCGGCGACTGGAATGTGAATGTTCCGGCTCGCGATAAGATCTTCCTGCTCAAGGCGCCCTTTAGCTCGTCCGCCGTGGAAATCACTCGTACCGAGCAGCGTTATGCCGGCTTCGCTTGGAGTGAACAATCGAATACTGCTCTGTTGACGCAATACGACAACAACCGGCACTGGAGGAAGACTTTTATCGTCGACGTGGATGATCAACAGCAAAAGCCTCGTTTGCTCTGGGATCTGTCGACCGATGAGAACTATAAGGATCCCGGCTTTCCAGTGCGGCGCCAGCTTGCGAACGGGTCGTGGGTGGTTCGACAGGACGGCGATTCGATCTACCTTTCCGGATTCGGCTCTTCGCCGGACGGAGATCGGCCGTTCCTCGATCGGCTCAATCTCGCTACCCAAAAGTCCGAACGTCTGTTTCGCTGTGATAAGACTTCTTTCGAGAGATTCCTTTCGTTCACGGGACCCGACACTAAGACATTTCTGACTTGGCATCAATCGCCAACCGACCCGCCGAATGCGTATGCGCGAACACTGGGAAAATCTATCAGCAATAATAAGAATGATGCGAGTAACAATGATGCGTCCACCAGAGAAGCGATTTTTGCTTCAGCCGGCGTGGCGATCACTCACATTCCCGATCCTACGCCGGTCCTGAGGGAGATTAAGAAGCGTCTCGTCAAGTACAAGCGCGCCGACGGGCTCGACCTGTCGTTCACGCTTTTAACGCCGCCCGGTTATCAGGAGGGCACACGCGTCCCCACCATTCTTTATGCGTATCCTCTAGACTACGCAGACGCGTCGACTGCCGGCCAAGTCACTGGCTCGCAGGAAACCTTTACCCAGCTATACGAATATCGGCTCTTGCTTCTCGGCGGCTACGCCATCATCGACGACGCTTCGTTCCCCATCATCGGAGATCCGAAGAAAGCCTACGACACTTATCTCGAACAGCTCGTCGCCGACGCTAAGGCTGCAGTCGACGAGGCGGTGCGACTCGGCGTCGCCGACCCCGACCGCATTGGAGTCACCGGACACAGCCACGGCGCTTTGATGACTGCAAATCTGGTGGCCCATTCCGACCTGTTCCGGGCGGGCGCGGCTACGAGCGGTTCCTACAACAAGACGCTCACGCCTTTTGGTTTCCAGAGCGAGCGGCGCTCGGTGTGGGAGGCGACCGACGTTTATCTGAAAGTCTCTCCGTTTTTCTTTGCCGACAAACTGAAGACGCCGCTCCTTATTGTGCACGGCGCCGAGGATGCCAATCCGGGCACGACGCCAATTCAGGCCAGCAAGCTCTACGAAGCCATTCGAGGCAATGGCGGTACGACTCGCCTGGTGTTGCTGCCACACGAGCCACACTGGTACACCGCCATGGAGTCGAACGAACAACTGGTGTACGAGATGCTGCGTTGGTTTGACAAATATGTTAAGAATGCGCCGCCGCGCGCTGTGAGCGGGACCCGTTAGTCTTCAGCGACAGCGATGAGTTCCGACCTTGTAAGAGAAAAAACGTAAGAGAAAAAACACAGCTGACTCGCACTCGGCAATCCCCGGTGATCAAAACGATTGACGCGGCGCAGGGACGTTGCGATCGGCCAATTTCCTGGCCGCCTTGCTGAACCAAAGAAGAAATGAAAATTGAGGTCCGCCGATGCACGAGAGGCGCATTGCTACTTCGGACGACGCGCGCGGCCCGAGGCGTGGCCGGTAGTTTCGCGGATCATCAGTTTGGGTTTAACCACGATCTCGCCGTCTTGCGCATCCGATCCTGGGTCCCGGATGCGGCGCAGCAAAGTCTCGGCGGCAATCCTGCCCATTTCGCGCAGCGGTTGGCGCACGGTCGTGAGCGCCGGATTCTGGTAGGCGGCACTCTGGATGTCATCGAAGCCAACGACCGAAACGTCCTCGGGAACGCGCAACTTGGCCTCGCGCAAAGCGCGGATCGCGCCCATCGCAGAAATATCGTTAAACGCAAATAGGGCAGTGAAAGGCCGGTGCGATGCCAGCAACTTCCGGGTGGCCTCATAACCAAGCTCGGGAGAAGGCGAATCGCCTTTGAGTTGAGAAACCAGAGCGGAGGGAATCCGAAGGCCCAGTTGATGCGCAGCTTTTTCGATGTTGGCCCACCGGACTTCGGTATCGGAGCTGAATTCCTGGCCCTTGATGAACGCGATGCTGCGATGACCGAACTGCCACAGATGTTTAAGCGCAATTTCCGCGGCACGCACGTGGTCCAGCACGATCTTGATTACGCCTTTCACCTGATTGTGCCCCGACACCGTCACCACAGGCACCGAAAGCGAGAGACTCCACGGAGTGTCGACCGCGATCAAGCCGTCGACCGATCGCTCCAGAAAAAGTCTGGGATATTCATCGATCAGGTCGGGGCGATGGCGATGGCTTACTACGAAGTAGAAATATCCCTCCTGCAAGAGGTGGTCTTCCACCCCGCTCATGACCGAGGCCGAGTATCCATCGCTGACTTCGGGGACGATGACTCCGATGGTGAAGCTGCGCTGGGCGCGCAACGACCGGGCGAAAAAGTTTGGCCGGTATTTGTATTTGCTGGCGGCTGCCAGAACCCGGTCTTTGGTGTCCTGTGGAATCGTGTCCGCGACCGGCGAGCGATTGATCACCAGGGATACCGTAGCGGGCGAAAGTCCGAGGCGCTCGGCCAGTTCCTTCAGGCTCACCGGCCTGGCCCCCATGCGCACGGCCTTGCCAGACTCTTTGCCCTTCTTCTTTGTCGTCACGCTGCGCAGTCTCGCATAAACGAATCAGCGTAGCAAGCATCGGTTGCAGCTTTATATAGACGACGGGTGCGCAATACTTATTGACTTTGTGGAGAAAAACGTTTTCTATACATTGCGGGAACCCTCTACTAACCCGATTTAGTAGGAAGCTTAATCAACTTTGACCCTTGGGTCCGACGGAGGTACCACCCATGCCATTCTCAGCACTTACTCGAATCCCCGGGCCGTATTCCGATCGCCGATGGAGCGGGGTAGACACGATCTCACGCGCTCTCGCGTACGACGGAATCGGCGTGGTCCTCAGTTGCGTAATTCTAAGCGTGGCTGCGTTCGCTCAGGCGTCATCCACCCGAGTCTCGCCATCCGGCGTTGCGGACCCGGGTCTCGACGCCCGAGTGGAATCCATCCTTCAACGCATGACGGTGGAAGAAAAGGTCGGACAGTTAGTGCAATACTCCGCCGGACAGCCCACCGGGCCGGGCACGGGACGCACCGACTACGATGACATGATCGCCCGAGGGCAGATTGGCTCGCTGTTCAACGTGACCGATCCACCCGAAATCAACCGGTACCAGAAAATCGCGATGGAGAAGTCGCGGCTGCACATTCCCATCCTATTCGGACTCGACGTCATCCACGGATTCAAAACGGAGTTTCCAATTCCCATAGGACTCGCTTCAACCTGGAACCCATCAATCGTAGAGAAAGCTTCCCACGTGGCGGCGATGGAAGCGTCCGCCGACGGCATCCGGTGGACATTTTCTCCCATGGTCGACATCGCGCGCGATGCCCGTTGGGGGCGCATGGCCGAAGGCGCAGGAGAGGATCCGTTTCTGGGCTCCGCGATGGCCGCGGCCTACGTGAGGGGTTATCAGGGTTCGAGTCTGAGTGCAGCGGACAGCATTGCGGCTTGCGTCAAGCATTATGTCGGCTACGGAGCGGCCGAGGCGGGACGCGACTACAACAGCACCGAGATTTCCGAACGTACTTTACGTCAGGTTTACCTGCCACCGTTTCACGCCGCGGTCGAAGCTGGGACGGCTTCGCTGATGAGCGCCTTCAATTCCTTGAATGGAGTGCCGTCAACGGCTAATCCATTTACCTTGAAGCAGGTTCTACGAAAAGAGTGGGGTTTTCGAGGCCTGGTCGTGAGCGACTGGAACGCGGTTGGCGAACTGATCCCGCATGGCATCGCGACCGATGGCGCGACGGCGGCCCGCAAGGCGTTTCTTGCCGGCGTGGATATGGACATGGTCAGCAGCCTTTACCACGACAACCTGCAGCAGGTTGTGAATTCAGGTCAGGCCACGCCGGCGGAATTAGATGAAGCGGTTCGACATGTGCTGCGCGTTAAGCTTGCGCTCGGCTTGTTTGAACGTCCCTTCGTGGACGAACCTGCCGCGGCAAAGGCGCTTTACCATCCGGACAGCATCGCGCTGGCACAGACCGCAGCCGAACGTTCGTTCGTGCTGCTGAAAAATGCGAACGGACCCGACGGAAAACCGCTGCTTCCGCTAACGAGCAGAGCCCAGAACCTCGCAGTAATCGGGCCGCTCGCCGAAGATTCCTCGTATCCAAATGGAGCGCCTCCGGGAACTGGCCCTCGCATCTCGCTCGCAGCCGCACTGACGCAACGAATGGGCGATGGTCACGTGTTCCAGTTCAAAGGAGCCGGCATTCTTGACGGCACCGACCAGGAGATGGCAGCTGCAGTGGCGGGTGCGCAAAAAGCGGACGTCGTCGTTCTGGCCCTGGGAGAAAGTCCGGAGATGAGTGGGGAAGCGGCGTCGCGCGCACATCTGGGGCTTCCGGGCCGGCAGCAGGAATTGCTGGAAGCGATAGCTCGCACCGGAAGACCGATAGTCCTGATTCTGTTCAGCGGACGGCCGTTGACCGTGCCCTGGGCATTTGATCATGTGCAGGCAGTCATAGCGGCCTGGTTCCCGGGAATTGCCGGCGGACCCGCCCTCGCCCGGACTTTGTTGGGCGAAGTGAATCCCAGTGGAAAGCTAGTCGTCAGTTGGCCGCGCAGCGTGGGGCAGGAGCCGCTCTATTACAACTCGCTCGACACGGGTCGTCCTTCTGCTGGCATCGATCTCACTCGCCCGCCTGCCAACATTGCCGAAAGGTATGTCTCGCGCTACATCGATGAACAAAATACGCCGCAATTTCCTTTCGGTTACGGAGGCTCTTACACCAGCTTCGCTTACGGAACCACCACCATCAGTGTGCAGCGCATGAGTGCGGCGGTACTTAATAAGAGCTTAGCCGCTGGACTGGATGGGACAGCCG
The DNA here is from genome assembly GCA_049517555.1 of Candidatus Sulfotelmatobacter sp. Taxonomy (GTDB): domain Bacteria; phylum Acidobacteriota; class Terriglobia; order Terriglobales; family Acidobacteriaceae; genus Sulfotelmatobacter. Next base: position 8,291 of record JBEKRY010000014.1, read on the forward strand.
CCATGATCGCCGACGCCGAGGTTACCAATACCGGATCGCGAGCCGGCGAAGAAGTTGCGCAGCTCTATATTCAACTACGCGGGACCAGCGTGGCAGAACCGGTCCGCATGCTGAAGGGATTCCAAACAGTCTCTATACCTCCCGGCGAAACAAAAAAAGTAAAGTTTGAGTTAAGACCAGAAGTGTTTGCGATCTGGAACGACCGCAACGAATTCGCCGCCGAACCATCCAAAGTGACGGTCTGGATCAGCCCCGATTCCGCGCATGGTCTAGCAGCAGAAGCGGAGATCCTGCAGTGAAGCTGCTGACGAGGCCTGCGCGACCACTAAAGTCTCTGGGACTTCCTCTGCACATCGTTCAGAGAAAGATCAATCTGCAAAAAGCGTTACAGAACCAATCCACAATTCCGCAATGGACTTGAGATTTGGTTTATAGGTGCGCGTGACGGTGTATTCCTGCCCGCCCTTCATCTGCAGGCCATACTCGCCGGTCGGACGAGCCCAGATTTCCTGCACGAAAGATTTGTTTACGAGTACCGAGCGATGAATTCGTATAAATCCGTAGGGTTCTAGCTGTCTTTCCACTGCTGAGATCGACCCGCGCAGTGAATAGGAGTTCGCCTCCTTCCGGATCAGTACACTGTTTCCCTTTGCCTCGACGGCGAGCGCATCCCCCAACTGAACGAAGCAGATCCTTCCGTTCAGTTTGAAGGCCATGCGAGGCGACGCGCCATCCGCCACCGCTGCTGCCGGCGATCGTCGGGAGGCTTCCATCAACGTAGTGGGATGCTCCCATTCGATCAGCGGATGCTTGGGTCGAAACAGATCGTTTCGGCCTTGCGTTTCGCCAGCCTCTTTCGACCATTGGTGGGCCAATGGCATTTCCATATTTCGGGAGAACAACGAGCTCAGCGCGCGGCTTCCAGGCTGATTCTCCGCTTTTGTGCAGGATTCAATAGGGAAATTCTGTTTCTTGTAGATACCGACTCTCGTGTTGTTGCTTAGATCAGACAATCCGCCTGCGACAGAAATCCAAATCGCGTCGGGCTGTTGTCGAACAAATGTAGGCCTGTCCCTTGCTCCTGTGTTCCGTAATTCGCGCGAAACATGCCAATACAGATGGTCACGGGATTGCTGTTGTGACTGTCAATATTGGGAGGAAAACATGCGTTTGACGATCCTTAACAGACTATTTGTTCCGACTGCAGTGATGACTTTATTGTTCGCGAGTGGCTTGTTTGCTCAGAGCACCGTGAACGGCACAATCAACGGAACCGTGATGGATTCAAGCGGTGCCGTGCTTCCTGGCGTGTCCGTGACTTTGAAAAGTGTCGACAAAGGTTTCACCCAGGAGTCGAAGACGAACGCTCAGGGCGGCTATCAGTTTCCGTTGCTGGAGCCAGGCACGTATTCGTTGACCATGGCCGCCGCCGGGTTTAAGACCACCACCGCGACCACTACGGTGAGCGTGGGCGCAACCGCCATTGTGAACGCGAAGCTTGAGGTCGGGTCTCAGGGAACAACGGTGGAGGTTTCGGGGGAGTCTCCACTTCTGCAGACAGAAACCTCCGACGTTTCGACAACATTCAATGCGCGTTCGATATCCGAAGTTCCAAACCCGGGCAATGATCTGACCTTCGTGGCGCAGACAGCGGCAGGATCGGTCATGAATACCGGCATGGGCTTGGGCAACTTCTCCAGCTTTGGCGTGTCGGCGACCTCCAACCTCTTCACCCTGGACGGTATGTATGACAATGATCCGTTCCTGAACGTGAACAACTCGGGCGCCACGAATCTCACCTTGGGCAACAATGAAGTGCAGGAAGCGACCGTCGTAACCAACGGCTACTCCGGCCAGTACGGCGGATTTGCCGGCGCGAACGTGAACTACATTACCAAGTCCGGCTCCAATAACTGGCACGGCAATGCCAACTATTTCTGGGACGGCCGCGTCATGAACGCCAACAACTTCTTTAACGCTGGCGGAGTTGCCCCGCGTCCCTTTGTCAACGCCAATCAATATGCTGCGTCTTTTGGCGGACCAATCAAGAAAGACAAGGCGTTCTTCTTCTGGAACTATGAAGGCTTGCGGGTCATCCTGCCAACCAGCGCACAAGTTCAGGTTCCCGATCCGTTATTTCAGGCTGCGGTCATTGACAACCTGAACTCCGCGGCCACGGGCTTAAGCCAGTCGGTGCCGTTCTACCAGCAGATGTTTAACCTGTACAACAACGCCATCGGCGTCTCACGCGCGATCAAGGGAGTTCCCAACGCCACGGACACGACAGGATGTGTGGGAAGTACGTTTACCGATCCCACGACGGGGAACGCGTTTGGTGGCACCGGCGGGTTGCCGTGCGCCGATTCCTACCGCGGGACCGCGCCGAACTTCACCCATGAGTTCCTTACTTCCGGACGCTTTGATTTCAACGTCACCAACAACGACAAAGTGTTTTTGCGCCTGCAGGAAGACAAAGGTGTGCAGGCGACCGCCACCGACCAGATCAATTCCGTTTTCAATGCAGTCAGCACCCAGCCCGAATATCAAGGGCAGGTCAGCTGGAATCGCGCCTTTGGGGCGAAGGCCGCCAACAACCTGGTTATCTCGGACCAGTACTACAGTGCAATTTTCTCCACTGCCAACCTGGCCCAGACGCTGTCCGTCTTTCCGACCTCGGTGGTGCTCGGCGATGGGTCGTTCACCACCATGGGCGGCCTCGACTATATCTGGCCGCAGGGACGCAACGTCACTGGCTACCAGGCGGTGGACGACTATTCCTACAGCCTGGGTAACGCTCACACTCTGAAACTGGGTTTGTATTTCCACCGCAACCTGGTCAGCGATCACGACTACGGCCCGTTTTCGAGCGGCCTTGCCCTCCCGCTCGACATCAGCGGCTTCTATTCCGGACAGGCACTGATGTTCCAGCAGAATTTCCCCACCGCCCTGGTGCAGCACATCAACCTCTATCAACTAGGCTGGTACGTGCAGGACGAGTGGAAGGCAAGGAGCGATCTGAAACTCACGTTTGCCCTGCGCGCCGATCACAACTCCATCCCTATCTGCCAGGCGAACTGTTTTGCGAAATTGGCGGGAACGTTCGACAGCATCGACCACAACGTCGACACTCCCTACAATCAGGTGATCCAGACCGGGGTTAGGCAGGCGATCCCCTCCTTCACGACCATCGCCTGGCAGCCTCGCTTTGGTTTCACCTGGGCGCCGCCGGGGTTGAAGAACACAGTTTTGCGCGGCGGCATAGGGCTGTTCATGGATACGTTCCCCGGGCAAGTTGCGGATAGTCTGTCGAGCAACACGCCAGTGCTCAATTCGTTCGTCGAAAACATCTTCGGCAATCTGTCGCCGCAGCAAGTCGCGAACGGCGGCAACATCTTCAGCGCTGCGGCCGCCTCGAACGCCGCATTAAATTCGGGCTTTGCCAGTGGAGGCACCCTCGCCTCAATTACAGCCGAGGTGGCTGCGGCAGGGGCCGCCTTCGCCCCTCCGGGATTTAACAATGTAACCTCGATACGCGCTCCCGAATACTGGGAATGGAACTTCGAGGTGCAACACGCCGTTGGCCGCAACACTTCGCTGATCGTCAACTATGTCGGCAACCACGGTTACCATGAAACCGCGTTCGAAAATAATCAGAACGCTTACTGCCCAACATCCACCTGCCCGAATGGCTTCATCGGTCTGCCTGCAGCTCAGCCCGATCAACGCTTCGGAACGGTTACTCAGATCGAGACCGCGGCGGTCTCGAATTACAACGGTTTGACGGTCACGGCACAGCACCGTTTTTCTCAAGGCCTGCAGCTGCAGGCGAACTATACCTGGAGCCATGCGCTCGATGAAATCTCCAACGGAGGTTTCAACGGATTTATTGCCAACAACGGCAGCATCGGGCGAGTTGGCAGCCTGCTCAACCCAATCAACGACAACGATATTCGCCAATACAACTACGGCAGCGCCGACTACGACACGCGGCACTACCTGAGTATGAACTACGTTTACGAGCTGCCCAAAGGTCCAACAGCGGCATTGAAGGGCTGGCAGCTATCCGGTACGCTGTTTGCCCGCTCCGGTTTGCCCTACACCGTAGTGAATACGGGCGCCTCGAATATCCTGGGCAGCTTCGGCTACGGATCGGCGGCCTATGCAAACTACGCGGGTCCATCGTCCATGCCAGTTTGCAATAGCCCGAGCACGGCCACGGCTGGTCCTTGCCTGTCGTCCGCGCTCTTCCCGGACATCGCTACGGGAGGGACCAACGGTCCGGGTCAGGCACAATTGGATACGGGAACTATCAATCAGCGGCGCAACCAGTTCTTCGGACCTCACTACTTCGACACGGATATGACTGTGATGAAGTACACCCGCATCCCACACTCGGAGACGGCGAAGCTCGGAATCGGAGTGCAATTCTTCAACTTGTTCAACCATCCGAACTTTGAAGGTCCGGTGAATGACATCAACAACGGCAACTTCGGCCACATACTGGACACCGTAAACACGCCCACCAGCATTTTGGGATCGTTCCTGGGCGGTGATGCTTCACCGCGGTTGATCCAGTTGACGGCGAAGTTCAATTTCTAGTCTGCGGGAGCAGGCTGGGATTGGTTCAGCGAAAGCGGCAACGCACTCTCCTCGCATTCGAAGGCGCTCGTACCGGTGCCTTCGATGGCGGGGAGAGTTTATTTCGGTTATTAAGACCACACACAATGTCTGCCGGAAATCCCAAAACTATGCCACTTGCGTTGATGGTCCGGATCTGGCGCTGCATTCGTTCACCTTCGGCAACAACTGCCAGCTGGCAGATAGTCCGTAGCGCGATCCGGTTTGTTTAGTGAATGGTCCGTTCTCCCTTGCGCACCGCCGGAGAGCTGGTCGAGCCCTCGAACTTTGGCTCGCCAAGTTTCGTGATCCACAGACCAGAGTGGATATCGTTGAAATACATCAAACTATTCAGCAGAGGGCTGTCGCAAGTCACCGAGCACGGCTGTCCGCCCCAGGTAAACGGCAGATTGGGCCGGAATCCTTTGCCGTCTCCCGTCCAGAAGCGGGCAATCTCGCGTCCCTGGCGATAGAGATCGCCCCGCAATTCGCCCGAAATATCGAGCACGCGCGCGCCACCGCTGTAGTAGCCCTCATACAGCATATCGTTCGCCGCCCAGAAGTTATGTGAGCCGCCCTCCGGGACTTCATATTGCGCTACTTCCCGCGGATGCTTGATGTCGGACACATCCATGACGTGGCAGATGGCCCGCACCGGAATGCGATCTCGATCATCCAGCTCGAAAATGGCGGGGAACACCTCGTCACCCACGAACAGATAATTCTTGTAGCGAAACACGCTGTGCGTGCCTGCCAGCCAGCCATCGCCGTAAAGCTCGTAATGGTTGAAGCGATATTGGCTGACCAGCTTAGGATTCTCGGGACTACCGCCAGCCATACCATTGCCCACATCGAGCACAATCAACCCATCTCTCCAGTAGGCCAGATAGGCGAGACCATCCTTCACCTGCAGGTCATGCAGATAGCGGCCGCTGGTAATCGAGCCATGCGCTGAGTTTATGGTGAATACGGTCGGGTTTTCTGCTTGCCAGCGCGCCACTTCCTTGGGATGTTTCGGATCCTGAAAATCGATAATGCGGAGAGAACCGGTGGCGTCGTCGGTAATGTACACATAGTGTCCGTCGATGTAAGCGCTGTGCACGCCACCCGTGACCGTCGCCGTGTATTCGGAAAGAACCTTCAAATGCGTGGCATCGGAAGTGTCGAGGAAGACGATGCCGTTCTTGCGGTTGGAAGCGCCCTCGCGCGTGAAGACGCCAATTTTTTCGTCCGGGGTAGTGCTGATGTCGTTGATTATCCGGGCGTCGACTTTGAGAGTGTCGAGCAATTTGGGGTTGGCGGGATCGGCGATGTCGTAGACAAAAACCTTATCAGCGATGGTCGAGAGGTAGGCGTGGTGCCCGATAATCCATTCCTCCGACATTTGCAGATCCGGCATGGGGACATGCGCCACGACGTCCACTTCGCGTTCTACGTTGCGTGGCCGAACCACGACCGATGCGGCGGCACTGTGCTGGCCGCTGCTAGCGACTACTACGTAAGTTCCAGCCTTCTCGGCCACAAACGCGCCGTCCGGATAAACGGTCGCGCTGCCTCCACTCTCGCTTCCGCTCAAAGACCAGCGCACCGACGAATCCTTCAAATGGCCGCCGCCGCCATCGAGCGCAGCCGCGCTAAAGTGAACGACGTCGCCAGTGCGGGCTTCCGCCGTAGCGGGCTTGACCGTCAGTTTGTGAACAGCGTCGCGCGCCACCTGAAATGTGACGCTGTTGCTCACGCCTTCGGACGTTGCCTTGATTGTGACCGTCCCTGGCGCGATTCCGGTTACCAGGCCGGCCGCATCCACGCTGGCAATCGACGGCTTTTCCGATGTCCAGGTGAGCACCGCATCGCTGCGAGGATTGCCGTCAGGGCTGCGCGCGATCACCATAATCTGTTCCGCTCCGCCGACAACGATCGGATACTCTGGCTTCGAGATGTCCAGGCTCGCGATTTTCGTATTCTTTACGTTCACCGTGGCGTAGCCCGCTTTCCCCGCGATCACCGCACCTACCGTCACCATTCCAGGAGCATGAAACGTGACCTGGCCCGAATCATCCGCGCCGGCCAAATCAAACGGAGCAGCAAACCAGACCGAAGGTTTCTCGTCGATGGCGTTGCCCGCAGCGTCTTTGGCGGCAGCGCTGAACTTTACTTTTTCCCCAACGTGGACATCGAGCGTGCCGGGAGTGATTTCGACGCTGGCGGGAGCCACGGAAGTCGTGGGTGCCGTTTCCTGTGCGGCCGGAGCCGCATTCTGCGACCACAACGCTACCGGCGCAGAAAAAATCATGACTGCTAGTGCCACGATACCTGCCTTACGCTTGAACATTTAACCTCCAGCTTTGCATAAGCTGTGATGTTGGTTCGAATTTCTTAACTTGCGGTTCTTAACTATGGTTTACTCGGCTCCATCTTGTAGAAATCAATGCCGGCAGCTTGCGGCCCAACATCGACGGTAGCGACGGTTTTCAAACTGCCGAGGTCAATCACTTCGACAGTCCCGGGTTCGGAGCCCACGCCTTCCACCGAAATAAATGCATAACGGTCGTCCGGTGAAACCACCGCCCCGTGCACAATTTTCCGCTTGGTCGGGATATTGGCCAGTTCGCGACCGGTGATCGGATCGAAGATGGACACCGACTGCCCACGCTTGTTGGTGGCGATCAAGCGTCCGTCCTTCGTCATGGCGAGATTGTAGACGCCAGTCCCGGCGGGAAACCGGCGCGCCAGAGTCCAAGTGTCGGTATCGACGGCGACGATCTCGTTCGATTGATTGCAGGCCACATAAATCACAGCTCCGTCATTCGATGGCTGCGCCCAAGTCGGTGTGCAAACGGGTTTGTGATCCATCATTTTGTGATCCATCATTTGGTGGTCCGCCATTTTGCTATCGCCGATCGACTGAGAAGACAGCGGAAAAGGAGCGCCGGTCATGCCCATTTCCTTGCCCTTGGCCAGCATGAAGTAGCGATCCACGGCAAACTTGCTAGTGTCGATCTCGACCAGCATATCGTCCATCATGCACACCGAGTAATGTTTCGTGCCGGCGTGGTTCAGGCGCGAACCGTGGGGCATGGTGCAGGTTTGAATGCGCTTGACCTCAATCAGCTGATCTGTGGCGACGACCGAAATGGACGAGGGAACCATGTCGCCGTGGAAATTGGCATTGGCCACGTAAATGAAGCTGCCATCTGGACTGATGTCGGTCGTAGCCGGGAAGAGGCCAAGGCCGGTGTACTTGATGACCGTATCAGTGCCGGCGCGATATTTCCAGACTGATCCGTCGGGCCGCCCATGGCCTTGAGAAACATAAAAGTATTCTTTGTCTGGAGAAACCGCGATTCCGTGCGGCCCATTCACGTCCATCGGCATCAAGCCAGTGCGCATCTGGCTTTCAATTTTCGCGCCCCCCGGACCAAAACGAATGAGCACAATTTTGTCCGCCGACTCACAGACCACGTAAACCAGATAGTCCTGCGTGGGATGTTCCGGGGTCGTCGAAGTAGGCGTTTGCGCCGTGCCGCTGAAACGCAGGGCCAGCAAACCCAGCAGCCACCCCAAGCATCTCCACTGATAGGAGCGGAACAACCGGGACACGGTATTGCAATCGGAGCCGGCGCTATGGTTCATGAGTTCTGTTTCAGTAGGTCTTTCCGCACGAGTACCGGCGGGAGCCGGCGCAACGGTCGGAGAAGTATACCCGTTTGGTGGGATTTATACGAAAACAGCTGGGTTCGAGCAAGAGGCCGGCAGACCCGCGAACGCAGAAACGCCGAATTTAGCGAGCTGAATTCTGTTCGCCAGATTCGAGACATCTTCCATGACCGAGGGTAGTAGAATAGCTCCCCATTCCGGCTCGCTGGCGATTTATAAGGTCTGAAACACATTTTCAAGTGTGGAGGTGGTAGTGGCACTGACGATTAACAGTCTTTCCAAAACTTACCCGAATGGAGTCAAGGCGCTGAAGAACCTTTCGCTTTCCATCGGTAACAGCATGTTCGGGCTGGTGGGGCCGAATGGTGCGGGAAAGAGTTCCCTGATGCGCACAATCGCGACGCTGCAGGATCCCGACTCCGGCACGATCAACCTCGACGGCATTGACGTGCTACGCCAAAAAGACCAAGTCCGCCGCATCCTGGGTTACCTGCCGCAGGAATTCGGCGTGTATCCCAAAATATCCGCGCACGACATGCTGCACCATCTCGCCGTGATGAAGGGGGTAAGCTCCTCGTCCGAGCGCAAGGAAACCGTGGACGCGCTGCTGCAGCAGACCAACTTGTGGGAAGTCCGCAAGAAAGCGCTCTCTACTTTTTCCGGCGGCATGAAGCAGCGTTTCGGAATCGCGCAAGCCCTGCTGGGCAATCCCCGGCTCATCATTGTCGACGAACCCACTGCCGGCCTCGACCCCGCCGAGCGCAACCGATTCCTGAATCTGCTTTCGTCTCTCGGCAGCGACCGCACTGTCATCCTGTCGACTCACATCGTGGATGACGTCCGCCAGCTCTGCCCCCGCATGGCCATCATCGCGAATGGGGAACTGCTTCTGGAGGGCGCTCCCAACGAAGCCCTCGCAGCGCTCCAAGGCAAGATCTGGTCGAAGGTGGTTGCTACCGACGGGGAAGTGCGCGCCATCGAAACTCAACTCCACGTCATCTCCACTCACCTGGTTGGCGGACAGCATGAGATTCGCGTGCATGCCAACATATCGCCGGGCGACGGCTTCCGCTCCGTCGATTCCGGCCTGGAAGATGTATATTTCCTCAACCTGTCGCAGCAGTCCAAGCAACAGCGTCCGAATTAGGCGAGTCAATGCAGCACTTCGAACTTAACCGAGGTTAATGCTCGATCCTTACGCCCCGCATCAGGAGGAATCCGACGTGGCACTCTTTTGGGAGTTCTTCACCTTCGAACTGAGGTTCCGCTTCAAGAGCCTCTCCACCTATATGTACTTCCTGGGGTGGACTGCGTTTTCTTTCCTCTGCGTTGCTTCGGAAAGTTTCGGCCCGGTGGGCAGCGGCAATGGCAAGGTCCTGCTCAATGGACCTTATGCCAACATTCTCGACAACGTCCTTGCCGGACTCTTCGGCATCATCGTGATCGCCGCCATTTTTGGTACCTCGATTCTTCGCGACTTCCAGCGCGACACCTACCAGATTCTTTTCACTCAGCCGATCTCCAAGTTCGCCTACCTCGGCGGACGCTGGGCCGGCTCGTTCGTGACCACCGTATTCGTTTTCTCCGGCATGCTGCTGGGCACTTACTTAGGAACTTTCGCGCCCTGGGCCGATCACACCCGCATCGGTCCGAATCATCTCTGGACCTACCTCCAGCCCTTCCTCACGCTGTTGGTCGTCCAGATTTTCTTCCTGGGATCTGCATTCTTTGCCGTCGGCGCTCTGTCGCGCAAAATCTTTATCGTTTATCTGCAGGGTGTGGCCCTGTTCATGATTTATGTCATCGGTATCACCGTCTTCTTCGCGACCCGCTCGCTCGAACGTTTCTGGTCTGGCATTTTCGATCCCATCGGAATCATCCTGATCCATGACGTCACCCGCTACTGGACAGTCATCGAAAGGAACACGCAGCTGGTCACGTTGTCACCCAGCCTCATCGGTGGCGTCTTCCTGTACAACCGTCTTCTGTGGTCCGGCGTCGGAGTCCTGTCACTCGTCTCGGTCTGGGCGCTCTTTCCCATGTCCGTGGAAGCTCTCACTGCCCGCTCTCAGGGCCGCCGTGCCGCTAAAGCTAAGGAACAGGAACTCGCTGAAGCTCTGCCGGTCCGTTCTCTCGTGGTCGCCCGGCTTCCCCAGGCACATCAATCTTTCACCGCCGCGACTACTTGGGCGCAATACGTTTCGCTCTGCCGGCTTCGCCTGCGTAACATTCTTCGCGACATACCGTTCTGGGCCCTGGTCGCCCTCATCGTCGCCTTTGGAATCAACAACGACTACTTCGCCGGGCGCGTCGCGGACCAGAATGTTTGGCCGGTGACCTACCTCATGGTGCAATCGGTGGAGGGCAGCGCTCTGCTCTTTCTCCTGATTGTCGCGGTCCTCTATGCTGCCGAATTGCTCTGGCGCGAACGCGACACGCATTTTGACGGCATTCACGACGCTCTGCCCATGCGAGAGTCCACCGACTGGTTCTCCCGCCTCACTGCCGTCGTGGTGGTCGAACTCATCCTCATCACCTTCGCCATGGTGATCGGCATTGTGATGCAGACCTTTTTTGGCTACTACCACTACGAATTCCTGCAATACTTCAAGGAACTCTATCTCGTAACTTTCCCGCAGATCCTGATCTTCATCCTGCTCGCGCTTTTCGTGCAGACCGTCGTGTCGAACAAGTTCGTAGGCTACGCCATCCTGATCGGCGTCTTCGTGATTGTGCCTATCTTGTACAGCTTTGGCTGGGAGAATACTCTCTACCTCATTCTCAACCCACCTCAATACACCTACTCTGACATGAACGGCTACGGCCACTTTGTGCAAGTCTTGTTCTGGTCGACGACCTACTGGCTTGCGATCAGCGCTGCGCTCGGTGTTGTCTCCATCGCCTACGCCCGCCGCGGAGCCGAAGACTCCCTGCGCGCCCGCACCCGCCTGGCCTTGCAGCGCGCCCCAAGGCTGATTCCCGCGTTCCTGCTTTTTGTAATCATCGCCGTCGGCGCGGGCTCCTGGTACTTCTACAATGCGCACGTTCTCAACGAATACCTCGACTCCAAAGCGCGCCGCGACATTCAAGCTGACTACGAACGCCATTTCAAACAGTACGAAAACCTTCTCCAGCCGAAGGTCACCGCCGTCGACGCCACCGTCAACATCTATCCCGATAAGCGCTCCTTCGACGGAAGCGTTCGCATGACGCTGCAGAACAAGACCGGCCAACCCATTCCGCAGATTCACATCACCGACCAGCAACGATCAGTCACCAACCTCCAGTTCGACCGGCCGTTCCATCTCGTCAGTTCATCACCGCGTAATATGTATTCCATCTACGCCCTCGATCAGCCGTTGGCGCCCGGCGAAACCATTACGCTCACCTGCAACGTCGGCCACCAGACCCGCGGATTCCGCGACGGCAACGAACCTCCCGAGTTCGCCTATAACGGTACCTTCTTTGACTCCAATTACTTTCCGTACATCGGCTACAACACCAATGTCGAACTTGACGATCCACGCCGCCGCCGCGAAGAGCACCTGCCTCTTCTGGAAGAAATGGCTCATCGCGGCGACCCCGTCCACGACGTGAACAACGTCTTTTTCCGCGGCGAGTCGGACTGGATTACTTATCACACCGTGGTCAGCACCTCCGCCGATCAAATCGCGATCGCGCCCGGATATCTGCAGCGCGCTTGGCAGGCCGACGGCAGAAACTTCTACGAGTACAGCATGGGCTCGACCCACATCCTCGACTTCTTCGCCTACATTTCTGCCCGCTACCAGAGCCGGAAGGAAACTTACCACGGGCCGAACGGAGATGTCGCACTCGAGGTTGATTACGATCCCGCACACACCTACGACGTCGACGACATGCTGGCCAGCTCCCGCGCCGGCCTCGATTACTATCAGCGCGTCTACAGCCCTTACCAATTCACGCAGTTCCGCATTTTCGAGTTTCCCCGCTACCGCACTTTTGCCCAGTCGTTTCCCAATACCGTGCCTTACTCGGAAGCCATCGGCTTCATCAGCCGGGTCATTAAGCCAACCGATATCGACTTCACCTACTTTGTGACTGCTCACGAACTGGGCCACCAGTGGTGGGCGCACCAACTCATCGGCGCCGACGCCGAAGGTTCCAACATGTTGTCGGAAAGTCTGGCGGAATACTCAGCGTTGCAGGTGATGCAGCACAAGTACGGTCGCGACCTTATGCATCGGTTCCTCCGCCACGAGCTCGATGGTTATCTGCGTGGTCGCGCCGGGGAAATCCGCCACGAGCCGCCGCTCGCGCTGGTGCAGCGCGAGCCCTATGTCTGGTACCAGAAAGGCGGCCAGATTCTGTACACGCTGGCCGATTACATTGGCGAAGATAAGCTCAATCTCGCGCTGCACAATTTCCTGATGCAGTATCGCTACGCCAACGCCGGCAACCAAATCGACAGCCGCGACAATCCCAACGCCTCGGCCGCGCTGGACACTCCCTATCCCGACACCAGCATGCTGGTTGACGCCATCCGCGCGCAGACCCCGCCCGAACTTCAATATCTTGTCGACGACGGCTTCAACCGCATCGTCCTTTACGACAACAAAGCTGTCTCCGCAACCTCGCAGAAACAGCCTGACGGCAAATATAAGGTCACGCTGCAAGTGGAGGCACGCAAGGTGCAAGCGGACGGCAACGGCGCGGAAACGCCCATGCCCCTCGCCGATTACATCGAGATCGGCGTGTTCAGCGGCAAAAAAGATCAGGAAAAGCCGCTCTACCTGAGGAAAGAAAAAATCAGTGAGCAACACCGGACCTTCGTGATCACAGTCGACGAACAGCCCACTCTGGCCGGCATCGATCCCTTCAACAAGCTCATCGACCGCAACGCCGATGACAATATGATCGACGTCACGAAGGAGTAGATTTCATTCGTAGCCCCGGACGCATTCCTCCGGGATCGCAAGAAGCGCGATCGACTGCTCCCAAGCCTGAGGCAACAGGAGCCTACGGCAACAATCCGTACACATCGAGCTCGACCGAGGTCCCGACATAAACCTTTCCGTTCGCCACGGTGGGGACGGCAAACTTCGCCGCAATCCCGGCTTGGTCCCGCCCTTCATTCTGATTGCTGTTGTAAAGCGCATGTGAAAGGTTGGCGGCGTCGTAGGCATACAGAATTGCCGGATAGCCCTTAATCGTGCTTAACACCCAGAGAATTCCGTCGCTTGATCCATTGGCCGACACCGCCGGAGTCGCTCCCGGATATTCAAACTGAGTTGCAGACTCCGAAGTGGGCGACGTCGAGAGCAGGGCGTTCGACAGCAGGTAGGACTTCGCATAATCTCCCACGCCCACGAAATAAACATTGTTCTCCCAGAATGCCGGCATGCTGTGCGCGGTGGGCACAGTCCCGGCCGGCAGAACTTGCAGAACATTATTCCCGCCAGCGCTGTACTGGCCCAGATCGTCGCGGTTCACAAGGTAAACCATCCCTTGCTTACCGGCGGCAACCAGCATCTGGGTTGGAGGATTCGGTTGGTCCGGAATCAACAGAGGTCCGCCCGATCCCAGATCGAGATCGGAATCGTTGAGGTTGGCAAAGTTCGACGGCAGGAAATAATCCGCAACCGAGAGATTGCTGGCGTTGAACTTTATCAGGGCCTCGCCGTAGTCAATGCCTCCAACATTCACGTCGGTAGTTCCGTTGCCGATCATGGCATAGATGTAGCCGTACTCGTCGACGGCCGGAGCGGCGCCACTCTGCCAAATTCCATCTTGCTGGCCGTTAGGAGCGCTCAGGAAGACCGCTGTCTGCTGCAGAGTGCTCTCGCTGTATCCCATCAGCCAGCCGTTATATGGCAGGATGTCGCAATGCGAGCCCCACGCAATGTAAACCACGCCGTTATCCAGGAATAATCCGGCGCGCTGGTTTTGCATTTCCGTATTGAAGGCTACCGGTCCGTTGTCGCCAGTGAAGGAAGCCTGGATATTCACCGGACTGCCCGCGCGTTCCTGCCCCGTCGTAATGTCGAGCGCGTGCAGATATTGATAGTACGTCGTGTTAGCGCCGTTGACGATCTTGCTGCGCGCGACCACAAACATAGTATTGGTCACGGGATCAATCACCGGCGTTCCGGTGATGCCGATTTGCGGTGAAATATTGGAGCAGCCGCCAATGTCGGAGTCGAGGAGCACCTGGCCTCCGGCGGGAATCAGGCTCACCTGCCACAGGGGCGTCGTCGTTGTCCCGTCCGCATCAAACGCGTAGACGCTGTCGTTCTGCGTGGCTGCATACACTACATTGTGAACGCCCAACCCGGCGACCGCGACACCCTGAACGTAAAGTGGTTCGGCATAAATTTGCCCGTCCACCGGATACGTGAACAGTTTGCCGAATTGGTTTACGTTGACGTTGCCGCTGGTCAAGACCGTTTCACTCAGGTTTTGCCCGGTGCGTCCGTTGTCGTTGTGGTAGACCAAAGTGCCCGCGTAGCTGGTCACCACTACCGGCACGCTCGCGCTCTGCGTCGTATTGGCATTGCTGGTCGCCTTGACAATGTGCGAACCCGCCGCCGAAGCTCCGGTATACACACCGGACGACGAAATCGTTCCAGTGGTACTGTTGCCGCCGGTCACTCCATCGACTGCCCAGGTGACGTTGGAACTGGCAACGCCGCTGATGGAAGCCTGGAACTGCGTGCTCTGCCCAGGAGTCACTGAGGCTTGCACCGGATAAATCGAAACGGTGGTGTTGGGCGCGGTGCCGGTGCCCGACAGAGTAACCGTCTGTTGGGTGGTTGGGGCGTTGTCGGCAAATGTGATATATCCCGCGCGGGTGCCCGTGGCTGTGGGCGAGAAAGTAACCTGGACGCTGCAATTGGCTCCCGCTGCCAGAGAAGTGCCGCAGTTATTAGTCTGCGCGTAGTCGCCAGTGGCCACAATGCTGATCACGCTCAGCGCAGCCGTGCCGCCGTTGCTCAACGTGACCGTCTGCGCTGGGCTAGTGGTCAGAACATTCTGCGAAGCAAACGTCAGCTTCAACGGCGAGACTGATGCCGCGGGTCCGCCGCTGGTCCCCGTCCCGGTAAGACTCACTGATTGTGGACTTCCCGTGGCACTGTCCGTAATCGAGATTGCGGCGGTCCGCGTTCCTGCTGCGCTGGGAGTGAACGTGACGCTGATGGTGCAATTGTTCGCCGCCATTACAGCAGCACCGCAAGTGTTGGTCTGAGCAAAGTCTGCCGCATTCGTGCCCGTGATGGTAATGCTGGAAATGGACAAGGTGGCATTGCCCATGTTGAACAACGTCACTCCCCCGGCCGGACTGGTCGTGCCGACGGAGATAGTGCCAAACGAGATCGTCGAAGTACTGAAAGTGACGGAAGGCGCGGTTCCGACGCCGCTGAGTGCAGCCGTTTGCGGGCTACCTGTGGCATTGTCCACGACCGAGATGGCGGCCTGGCGCGTTCCTGGCGCGAGCGGAGTGAACAACACGCCGATCGTGCAACTCGTCCCCGGAGCAAGCGAAGTCCCGCAGGTATTGGTTTCGCTGAAATCTCCGCTATTGGGTCCAGTAACGTTGATCGAAGTGATGGTCAACGTTGCGTTCCCCGGATTGCTGAGCGTGATGACACTCGCCGCACTTGTCGTGCCGACGGTCTGAGTGGCGAAGGTTGTGCTAGTGGGCGAGAGAGTAACGGTCGGCGCGATGCCGGTTCCTGTCAGGGGCACGGTCTGCGGGCTGCCCGGGGCACTATCGCCGACCGATATGCTGGCCGTACGAATGCCCGACGCGGCAGGCGTAAACGTCGCGCTGATGGTACACGATGCACCCACCGCGACCGAGGCGCCGCAGGTATTGGATTGTATGTAATCGCTCTTATTGGCACCAGTAATCGCGATGGTGTTGATGGTCAGGGCGGCCGTGCCGGTATTGCTCAGCGTCACCACGCTGGCAGGGCTTGGAGTGCCGACCGTTTGATCAGCAAAGGTAAGACTGACCGGCAGAAAAGTTACTGAGGCTGCAATTCCGGTTCCCGACAAAGGTATGGTTTGCGTGCCGCTGCTGGCGCTATCGGTAACCGTGATCGCTCCGGGGAGAATGCCGGTGGTAGTCGGCGTGAAAGTCACGGCAATCGTGCAGGACGCTCCCGAGGCCAGACTGGTGCCACACGAATTGGTCTCAGAGTAATTCGCCGAAGCCGCAATCTTCGAGATTGTCATTGTGGCCCCGGTGTTATTGCTGAACTTGACGTTTTTCTTGGCGCTGCTGGTGTGTACAACCTGGCTCACAAAACTCAAATCGGCCGGCACAAATACGACTGTTGAGACGGTGCCCGTCCCAGTCGTGGTCACGTTCTGAGGACTGTTCGTCGCATTGTCAGCTACCACTACGCTTCCATGAAGTGTCCCTGTGGCCGTGGGAGTAAAGAATACGCTGATCGCGCAATTCGCCCCCGCTGCCAGCGAAGTTCCGCAATTGTTGGTCTGCGAGTAATTGCCGGTTGTGGTCACACTCGTGATGCTGAGCGGTCCACTGCCCGTGTTCGTAAGGGTTGCCGTTTGCGCAGCGCTCGTGGTATCGACGGTTTGGCCGGTAAAGGTCAACGAAGTGGGCGAGAGACTCGCTCCCGGCGCGCCCGATCCAGTGCCGGTGAGACTAATCATCTGCGAGCTTCCGGCATTGTCCACGATGGTGATGGTGCCAGCCACCGTGCCGGTCGTCGTCGGCGTGAAAGTTACGGTAACGCTGCAGGCCGCGCCCGCCGCAACCGAAGATCCGCAGGTGTTGGTTTGCGAGTAGCCTGCGCTGGGAGCAATTGAAGTCACGGTGAGCGCTTCGCTGCCTGTATTGGTGAGCGTAACCACTTGCGGCGCGCTGCTGGTACCCACGGTCTGAGTCGCGAAAGTTAAACTCACGGGCAAGAGCACAACCGTCGGTTCAACGCCTTCGCCGAGCAGTGCGACCGCTTGCGGGCTGCCCGATGCGCTATCCGTGATCGTAAGGGTGGCTTGAGCCGTGCCCGGCGCCGTCGGCTCGAATCTTATGTTGATGGGGCAGGTGCCTCCCGGCGCGAGACTGCCAGTGCAATTGCTGCTTTGAACAAACTGCGAGCTATTCAAGCCACCGACCGCAACGCTGCTAATAGATAGCGCTGCGCTGCCCGAGTTGGTCAAGACAACCGTCTGAGGCGGACTTAAGCTGCCCACGGCTTCCGTGCCGTAAGCCAGGCTGGGCGTCGAAAACGTGACGCTCGGAACCTGCAACAGCACCGAGACTGTATTGTCTTGCGAATTTGAAACGATCAGGTCGGCTCTGCCGTCCAGGTTGAAGTCCGCGGCGGCAATCCCGAGAGCCTGATTCCCAACTCCAAATGTCAACGATCCTGAAGGGTTGAACGTTCCATCGCCATTGCCAGGGACTATAGAAACGGTATTGTCGCCGGAGTTGACGACCGCAAGGTCCATTTTTCCGTTGCCATAAAAGTCGCCGCCGCTGATGGCGAAAGGCAATGTTCCCACCGGATAATTAACGTTGGTCGCGAAGGTTCCGTTGCCGTTATTCAGCAGCACGGAAATGTCGTCGCCTCCATTGTTCGCCGTAACCAGATCAAGCTTTCCATCGCCGTTAAGATCCGCCGCGAATAATCCAGAGGGGTCGGCGTCGGTCGCATAATAGGCCGCATTCTGAAGCGTTCCATCTCCGTTGCCCAGAAGCACGGCGACGTTGTTGGCCCCGGCATCGGCGACCGCAAGATCCAGATTTCCATCTCCGTTAAAGTTCCCCGCGACAATTGCGATGGGACTCGCTCCCACCGAGTAGATCAGCGGATTTTGCAGCGTGCCGTTTCCGACTCCTAAATAAATCGAGACAGTGTTGTCGGCGTTATTAACCACGGCAACGTCCAGATTGCCATCGCCATTGAAGTCTCCCGTGGTGATGGCCATAGGTTCGGTGCCGGCGGTATAGTCCACATGGCTGCCGAATGTGCCGTCGCCGTTGCCGAGCAAAATTGAGATTGTGTAGGCGGCCCGGTTAGCGGTGACCAGATCCAGTTTGCCGTCCCCATTAAAATCGCCGACCGCCAGAGCGATAGGGTCAACTCCAGTGGCGTAGCTAGCCGGGGCCGAAAATGTTCCGTCGCCGTGGCCCAGCAGAATCGTAACCGTGTTCGTGCCCCGATCCACAAGGGCCACATCCGGATTACCGTCGCCATTGAAATCGGCCACAATCGTCCCTCGCGGGTCGGTCTCCACCGAAAGAGTAGCCCCGGCCATCAAGATCGTCGACGTGGGATTGGTGATTTGAAATGCTTGAGGATTCGACGGCCCGCCTCCCGGAGCGGGATTCGTCACAACCACCTGAGCCGTTCCTGCCGTAGCGACATCCGAGGCAAGAAGCGCAGCTTGCAGTTGGGTCAAGCTGATGAATGTCGTGGCCCGGCTGCTGCCATTAAAAAGAACGGACGACCCGGACACAAATCCCGAACCGTTCAGCGTCAGCGTCGAACTCGATCCTCCCGGCGCGGCGGTCATGGGAGCCAGAGGACCATTGAGATAAGGAATGGGTGCAACCTTGCTCGAACTGGTGCCAGTGCCAGTGAGCGTAGCTGGGACCGGCGAAACTGACGACGCGAAAGTTACGTTGACCGTGCCGTTGAAAACCCCCGTGGCCGCGGGCGTGAAGGTGACGCTAATGGAGCAGCTCGCTCCGACAGAAATCGAGCCGCAATTGTTGGTCTGGGAAAAGTCGGAGGGGTTGGCGCCCTGAATGGTGATCGCCGAAACGCGTATCGTATTTGCGCCCACGTTCGAAAGGGTCAAAACCTGCGCGGGGCTTGTGGTTCCGACGGTTTGGTTGCCGAAGCTCAAGCTCGCGGGCGTCAAACTGGCGACGGTGCACGTGCCGGTCAGGGTGACTTCTTGCGGAGTTCCAGCCGCGTTGTCCGCCACTGCAATCGTGCCGGTGACAGTGCCATTTGCCGCCGGTGTGAAACTGACTGAGATCGTGCAACTGGCTCCGGCTGCGAGACTTGCCGGACAGCTATTGGTCTCGGAATAATATGCGCTCGCTCGAATGCCGGTAATACTCAGGCTGGCCGTGCCAGTGTTGGTCAGGGTAATGTTTTGCGACGGGCTGGTCGTTCCCCGGAGCTGCGTCCCAAAAGTGAGGCTCGTAGGAGAAAAAGTGACTGCGGGCGTTCCCGCATGCGCGGCCAGGCTGCACAACGGAACCAGACTCAACGCTACCCATAGGCCGGCGTGGGCACGAAAACAAGCCGCGAACGACCGGCGGACACCGCGGACACCAATGGACAGAACGCAGCGGGACAGTGCTGAACGACCACGCACAGGCTTGCTCCTTAGAAAGGCGATTGCTTAATTGAGGAGGAGGGGAGGCAAAAATTATCTCATGAAACCGATGCCGAACAAACGCATTTATCGCGTCGGAAAATCCTGCTTGCCAAACTCTAACCGCATCGAACTACAGATGCAAGTGTGCAGTATCTTGCACACTCAGGCGGCCTTGTCGAAGCTCAGGAGGCTCGGCAGGTTGCAATTTTCTGCATCATCAGCGGCTTTCTGCCAAAGCCCGCTCGCCCACTTGCTGGCGCCACATGGCGTAGTACAACCCTTTCTGGTCCAGCAACTCGGAGTGGCGTCCTGATTCCACGATCCGTCCACGCTCGAGCACGTAGATTCTGTCCGCATGCATCACGGTCGACAGGCGATGCGCAATCAGAATCGTAATCGCCTCCTGATTGGTTGCGACCTCGCGAATGGTGCGACTGATTTCCTCTTCAGTCAGTGAGTCCAGCGAGGAAGTAGCCTCATCGAAAACCAGCAACTGCGGATGCCGCAAAAGCGCGCGTGCAATCGAAAGACGCTGCTTCTCGCCTCCGGAAACCTTGACTCCACCCTCGCCGATCAGCGTATCCAGCCCGCGATCGGCGCGAGACAGCAAACTGTCAGCCGCGGATTGCTGCAGCACCTTCATGCACTCCGCATCGGTTGCGTTCGGATTCACAAAAAGCAGGTTCTCGCGAATCGATCCCGAAAATAGCTGCGTATCCTGGGTGACGAAGCCGATCTTCTCGCGCAACACGTCGAGATCCACGCGATTCGACGGAATTTCGTTGTAAAGAATCGCTCCGGATTTCGGCGTGTACAGTCCAACCAGCAATTTCACCAGCGTGGATTTCCCAGCTCCAGACGGCCCCACAAACGCGACGGTATCACCCTGGGCCGCGCTGAAACTGATTTCATCCAGCGCTAGAACGGATGAACTGTGATGCTGAAAACTGACTCCGTCAAACTGCAGAGTCAGCAATTCATTCACCTCTTCAGGATCGATCGGCTTCGGATCGCGCGGCGTATCGAGGATGTCCTGAAAATTCTGCAACGACACTTCCGTCTCGCGGTAAGTGTTGATGACGTTGCCCAACTCCTGCAGTGGCGTGAAAATGTAGAACGAATAAAACAACAGGGAGAAGAACTGACCGATCGAAATTTTCTGCCGGAAGATTAAATAGAGCATCAGAAACATGATGCCGGTGCGCAGCGCATTCACCGCCGTTCCCTGGATGAAACTCAGACTGCGCAGGTATTTCACCTTCTTCAGTTCCAGCTTGAGAATCTTGCCAGTGATTCCGTTAAGCCGGACAACTTCCTGCTGCGCCAGTCCCAGGCTCTTCACCAATTCAATGTTCCGTAGCGACTCGGTCGTCGAACCGGCCAGCGCCGTGGTCTCGGCGACGATTGTCTTCTGCATCTTCTTGATGCGCCGGCTCAAGACGGAGCTGATGATCCCGAGCAGCGGAACCGTGATCAGAAACGCAGGCGCAATCGACCAGTGCACCCCTAAGGCATAGATCATTACGAACACAAGACCGACCAGAGAAATGAAAATCGTATTGATAGCCGCAGTAATAAACTTCTCTACGTCGCTACGAACCTTCTGCAGCTTGCCCAGCGTCTCTCCACTGCGTTGATCTTCGAAAACCTGATACGGCAAGTCCAGCGAGTGGCGAATGCCGTCGGAATACATCTTCGCGCCTAAACGCTGCACGATCACGTTCGTGAAGTAGTCCTGGAAATTCTTGGCCACGCGCGACACAAACGCCACTCCCACCGCCGCCAGCAGCAATAGCCCAGCCCCGCGGATAAATTGCGCCTGCGTGTACTGGTGATACTTCGTGGCATAGCCATCGATCACATGACGAAAAATCAGCGGGTCGAGAAGAGAGAAAATCTGATTGGTCGCCGCCAGCAGAAGTGCGACCAACACCAGTTTCCAGTACTGCTTGGTGTAGGAATAAAGAAGTTTCATAGAGTCAGCGCCGAGACGCGCAGGTTGTGCCAGCTTAGATGGCAGGCCAGTGCTTTCGATTCAGGAACAGTCAATGTTCGGGTCCAAGGAAGCTCGAAAAAAAAGGCCGGGGCGCCACGCCGCTCGGCATGGAGCCCCGGGTTCTCAAACGTCGACGTTCAGACGGAATCCCGTTTTCAATGCACCGGGTTGCCGTCGGCATCGATCTTGTGGACTTCGCCCAGTTTCAGATCGCGAACGCCGCCCTCGACCTTGCTCATGTCTCCTACCACCACCCACACCAGATGGTTCGGCAAAATATACTTCTTCGCAATCTCATTGGCAGTGTCCGGCGTCAGGGCCAGCGCTTTTTGAGTGAAGGTGTTGTAGTAATCTTCCGGTAGTCCATATTGAAGGATGTTGCCGTAAGCGCCGCTGAGTTGCTGGTCGGTCTCAAAGGTGCCCGGCAGTCCGAGTGTGATGTTGTCCTGCTCGTCCTTCAGTTCATCCTCCGTGATCGGTTTAGCGCCCGCGATATTCTTGTATTCCTTCACCAACTCGACCATGGATTCTTTGGTCTTATCGGTCTGCACCGCCGAGATGCTGATGTAAGGCCGCTGGCCGCGAGCCGGCGGCATGATGGCCCGCACACCATACGACCAATGCTTGTCCTCGCGCAAATTCATATTGATGCGCGAGCTGAATTTCCCTCCGAAGATGCCATTGACCAGCTGAAGCGCAATGGCGTCCGGATCATTCTGTGGCGGGGCCAGTTGCGCGCCGAAAATCACGCTCTGTCCCGATCCCGGCCGATCGATGAGATACACAACATCCTTTTCCGGCTCATCCACATGCGGCACAGTCTTCTTCGGCACTTCGCCCGATTGCCACGAAGCCAGCAGTTTTTCCAGTTTCGGTTTGATCTCCCCGAGCGTCGTGTCGCCCACGACCAGCAGGGTGGCATTGTTGGGCTTGAACCAGGTGCTGTGAAACTTCGCCAGGTCTGCGCGAGTCATCTTGCTCACGCTCGCTTCGGTTCCGCTTCCCGTGAACGGCACCGCGTACGGATGTCCCTCGCCGTAGAGCAGCGTGGGTACAACCCTCAACGCCATGGTCTGAGGCGTCACCTTCTCGCGCTGGATGCCGGCAATACGTTCCTTCTGCAAGCGTACGAACTCTTTCTCCGGAAACGCCGGATGCAGAATCAGATCCGCATAAATATCCAGCGATGGGTCCATCGTGCTCGAGAGCGTGTTGAGGCTCACCAGTGAATAGTCGAGACTGGCGCTGGCATTGAAATTCGCGCTCAGGGATTCCAGTTCCTCGCCAATCCTCAGCGAATCGCGCGTCGGCGTGCCTTCCTCCAACATGCGTTGCTCAAAACTTGCGGTCCCGGTTGCATTGGCCGGATCAGCCGAGTAGCCGCTGTCGACCATCAACGTGAAGTTCACCACAGGAGCGCTGTGGCGCTCCGCCAGCACGACCTTCAGCCCGTTGCTGAGAGTAGCCTTCTGCAGCGGAGGAAGATTGAGCGACATGGGTCCGCCCGGAGCCGGCTCTTTAGACCGATCGAGTTTTGCGTCGGTCTTGAACGAAGTCGGATACGGATGCACCTCCAGCACGTAGTCGCCGTCGCTGAGCCATTCATCCGCGGCCTTCTTCACCGTGGCCGGAGTCGCCGCCTTCACCCACTTCAGATAATCCTTGTAGCAGTCCGGATTGCCGCGGTAGGTCTGGCAGCGCGCCAGCAGATCGCTCTTGCCGCCAAAGCCGCCGATCCGTTCCACAATCCGCGCATAGTTCCCCAGAATCTGCGTCTTGGCCAACTGCAACTCAGCCGCAGTGGGACCGTTCTTCAGAAAATTCTGCAACTCCTCGTCCGCGGCTTTTTCAACTTTGCCCAAATCCTCCCCGGGATTCGCCGTAAGAGTGAAATCGAACTGCCCGCCGATCTCATTCGTGTCATCTGTCGCGGTCGCGCTGGTCGCAATCTGATCTTTGTAAACCAGACGTTTATAAAGGCGCGACGTTTTGCCCTGGCCGAGCACGCCCGCCGCCAAATCCAGCAACGCTTCTTCCGGCGACCCAAACTCAGGCACATTCCACACTCGGTAGAGGCGAGCCTGGGGCACGCGGTCCTGCACCCGCCCGCGGTGCGTTCCAAAGCGCTTCGCAATCCACACTTCCTGCTTGGCGATCGGCGGCCCGGGAGGGATCTCGCCATAATATTTTTCAACTTTTTCGCGCGCGACCTCCGGCGTCACATCGCCCGCAATCACAACGGTCACGTTGTTCGGTCCGTAATAAGTCTTGAACCATTCCTGCACGTCGCTCAACGAAGCCGCGTCCAGGTCTTTCATGGAGCCGATCACCGTCCATGAGTAGGGATGCCCAACCGGATAAGTATTCTCCGTGAGAAGTTGCTCGGTCACACCATACGGCTGGTTCTCGCCCTGGCGTTTTTCGTTCTGCACTACACCGCGCTGCAGGTCGAGCTTCTTCTGGTCGAGCACGCCCAGCAGATGCCCCATGCGGTCGCTCTCGGCGAACAACGCATAGTCCAGCATCGAAGTCGGGACGTTTTCGAAATAATTTGTGCGGTCGTTGTTGGTGGTGCCGTTCAGGTTGGTCGCCCCAATTTTTTCCATGGCGTTGATGTAGGTGTGATTAAAGTTGTCGCTGCCGCTGAACATCAGGTGCTCGAACAAATGAGCAAAGCCCGTCTTGCCCGGAGTTTCATTCTTTGAGCCCACGTGGTACCAGGTATTCACGGCCACGATCGGCGCCTTGTGGTCCTCATGCACCAGCACGGTCAGACCATTGCCCAGCACAAACTTCGTGTACTTAATGTCGGGAATCGGAATGTCGACGCTTGCGCCCGCGGCCGGCGCCTTGTGAGCCGGTGCCGGTTTTGTCTGGGCCGCAGCCGAGACAGGACCGATGATCAATGATGCGATAACGATGACCGCAAGCAGCACGACAACCGAAGTCAGTTTAATTCTCAAGATTTCCTCCAGATAGTTCAGATCAGGGCCGGGCGCTTCCGCGGTTTACCACATAGAGAACAGTACCCATAAAAGTTCCGCAAAAGTTCCGGACAACACTCTACACAAGGAAGAGGCCTGTCGTCACGAACCACGGTGGGACAGCGATGGGTATTTATTCAGTCGTATAGTTAATTTCCATCCGCCGCACCTGAACGCTCGAGGCATAAAGAGCGATCAACGCGACGACCAGAATCCCCAGCACCGCGAGTGGGGCGGAGACGGGATCGGAATTCGAAATCAGGAGAGCGAAGAAGGGCGAAGTGCCCGGCGGAGCCGGAATATCGACCGGGCACAACGATTTGAGGTAATAAATGACGCTGAACTGCTTCAGCAGTCCCGGCAAGAACGGATTGATCGCTTCCCAGATCAAAATCGCCGCCGCGGGCAGGATCGGATTCCGAAACAGCATTCCTGCCACCAGAAAGAATGCTCCATAACCAACGCACGCCAGCACGGTGACTCCCGCATACACCACGGCATGCTCAAGACCATGGTTGTGATAGAGGTAAACATCCCGCGCGCTGGGCGGAAAGTGCCAAAGAAAGGCGATCGTCTGCAGCACTTCGCTGGTCACGAAAATCGTGCAGGTCGCCAGCAACCCCGCAAGAAACTTTCCCGCCATTAGGACTTCGCGTCGTATCGGCGCAAGAAAATAAAAGTGCAGACTGCGGTCGAGGATTTCACCGCGAAACAGGTTCATGAAAATCCCCAGGCATCCGAAAAAAATCGCCAGGCGAAGAAAAAAGAACTGGAAGACTCCCGCGAACATGATCGAGTCCTGACCGGAGTTGGCGCCGTTTTGAAGGTTGACGCTCTCTACCTTCCCGTCCGCCAAGCCGACTGACAAATCATTCTGTCCATCGGAGTAGTGGTAATCCTCGCGAAGCACGTTCGCAGTTATGCCAGGACTGAGCGGTCGATCTTCCCCCCAATGAAACTTGACCGGAGGCTTGCCCAGAATCGCCATTACTTCCTCGCGCGTCATGCCCGGCTTAACCGCCAGCAGATCCTGGTAAGCCAGCAGCCTGTCGCCTCGCCGCGCAACACTGGCGCTACGGCGTTGATGGCTGGAAGTTGCCACGGCGTAGGCCATGAAAAGCAGAACCGGCAGCAAAGCCACCACGTAAATCCAAAGCCCGCGCTTCGCGAAAAATGTCTTCCTCATTTCCAGACGGATCACGGCCCTGACCTGCGCCCACACGAGTTTCGCCGTCAATCGCGTCGTCCCGCTCGTCATCGCACTTGTCATCGATTCCGTCATCGGACGACCTCTTCACTCCCAATCAAATACTCATACACCGAAAGCACGTCGTCATCCGCCGGCGCAATCGATTCAATGTCGATGTCGCTTCCATTCAAGGCCATTTGGTTGAGAGCCAGGTAAAAGCCATCGGCATCCCGCGTCTTTAGCAACAATCCTTTTTCGTCTTTGTGGATGGTCACTTCCAGCGTGTGCTCGTCCTGCAACACTTTCGCGGCCAGTTCGCGCGGCCGCGTGCAGCGAATCAAAATCTGCGTCGGATGCTCCTGAATCTCTCCCCGCACCGTAGAGATCTGCCCCTCCGCCACCACATACCCGTTGCTCAGCAAGATCACCTGATCGGAAATCACATCCACTTCATGCAGAATATGGCTGGAAATAATCACATAACACCCTTGCTCCGCCGTCGCACGAAACAGCGCAATCATTTCCGAGCGAGCCAGCGGATCCAACCCATTCAGCGGTTCGTCGAGCACCAGCACTTTCGGGTCGTGAGCCAGCGCCTGCGCCAGCCGGATTCTCTGCCGCATCCCCTTGCTGTAGGCCGCAACATTTCGTTTAGCCGCCTCAACCAGGTTCACGCGCTCAATGGCGCGCCACGCCATCTGCTCCGCCTCCTGCGAGTCGCGCCCCGAAAGCCGCAGATAGGAATACAGAAACTCAAATCCGGTCAATCCTTTCGGGAACGCATCAAATTGCGTCGAGTAGCCGAGAATCCTAAACAGATTTTCTGGATCGTCGGTCTTATAACCAAGCACCTGAACCCGTCCGCGCGTCGGCTTGACCAGGCCCGTCATCAGGTTCATCAGCGTAGTCTTGCCCGAACCATTCGGCCCCACCAGGCTGGTAATGCCGGGCGGAATCGAAAGATTCACGCGATTCACGCCCAGAATCTCGCCATAGAACTTCGACACATCTTCGAAGACGATGCGGTCGTTCATTCGATGCCGTTCACTTCGTTATCGCTGAATGAATCGCGGTTCACTTGATCACCTCATACGCGCGCACCTTGCGCATGAGCAGCCAGAGGCAGACGCCACAGTAGAACAGCAAAGCAATCCAAGCCTGAGCGACCGGAATCGCGTGCTCCACATCCACCTGGAACAGCCCATTCCAGACCGTCCCCATTAGATAAGCAACGTCGATAAAATGACCCGACTCGGTCCGCATCACAGCGTTGATAGCCTGCGCAAATCCAGCCCCAAAAAACATCACGCCCAACAGCAGTGCTCCAGCCACAATTCGCCACTTCACCCATGCCGAGAGCGCCATTGCCAG
This sequence comes from Candidatus Sulfotelmatobacter sp., assembly GCA_049517555.1. Classification (GTDB taxonomy): domain Bacteria; phylum Acidobacteriota; class Terriglobia; order Terriglobales; family Acidobacteriaceae; genus Sulfotelmatobacter. The sequence goes on from JBEKRY010000014.1 coordinate 35,454, forward strand.
CAGAGACAGAATCGCGATCCAGAGCAGCGAAGAAACGAACAGGCTGCCCGCAATCCAAAGATTCGCCCACGTCCACTGTGCCCCCGCCAAGCTGGCCTGCATCACGAAGAGAATCAGCCCCGGCACCCAGGTGATCTGCGAAAGCAGAATGGCCAACACCGATGATTTTCCCAGCACGTACTCGACCCGCGAAAACGGACGGCAGAAGTACAACGGCAGCGCCCCGTTGGCAAGATCCGGCGAAATCAACCCCGGCCCCGCGAACGCCGTCAAAAGAAACGCAAACACCCCCTGCACGCTGATGAAATGAAAGAAAAACTTGTTGTCAATCGAGACGATGCCGGCAGGTACGCCCATCTCCTGAAGAAAGCTGGCGCTATGCGCCAGATAAATCATCATCAGGCACAACACCGGATAGAAGAAACAGATCACAAATAACGCGGTCAGAAATTTCGAACGGAACAAGTTCCTCCGCGAATACCGGAAAAGAACGAGGCAGCGCGACCACGCCGGAGTCAGCGCCCCTGCATAAGGTTTGTAGTTACGTCGGTAGACAGCCACTCATGCTCCCCAGCCATGGGTCGAGTCTGATATATCAGCTCTCAGCTTTCCATGGCCTTCAGAAAAATATCTTCCAACGTGTCGCGACGGAAATTCATCCGCCGGATGCGCACCTGCCGTTCCGCCGCCAGACGAAAAATGTCGCGCGTCTCCACTCCATCCGCCAGGATCATCTTCATGCGGTTCGCCGTCACCGCGCATTCACATCCGAGCTTCTCAATCGCTTCCGTGAAGTCGCCGTTCGCGCCATAGGTCTCGAGTTCCAGGAATCGCTTATTCGCGCGGCGCTCCTCGTCCAGATTCGAGTAATGAGCGATTCGCCCCTGTTTCAGAATCAACACTTCGTCGCAAGTATCCTCGACGTCGCGCAGCAGATGCGAACACAACACAATTCGCATCTCCTTGCCGTCGCGAATGTCGCGGATCATGCGAATCATGCGCTGCCGCGCCGAAGGGTCCAGCCCATTCGTGGGCTCGTCAAGTATCAATACCTTCGGCCCGTGCACAATCGCCTGCGCCAGCTTCGCCAGTTGCTTCATGCCCAGAGAGTAGGTCCCCAGCTGCCGGTAACGAGCCTCGGCTAACCCGACATAGAACAACGCTTCATGCGCGCGTTCCAAAGCCATGTCCGCAGGCAAGCCCGAAAGCTCCCCCATCATCTGCACGAATGACACCGCGCTCATCTTCGAGATGAACGCGTCATTCTCCGGCATGTAGCCGACAAGGCCGCGAATCTTTCCGATTTCCGTTGCCACGTCGTACCCAAACACGCGCGCCGCGCCCGAGGAGGATTTGTAGAAGCCGAGAAGGGTATTGATCAGCGTGGATTTACCAGCGCCATTCGGACCGAGCAAACCAATCGAGCGCCCGCGCAACGAAGCCGTAAGACCGTTCAGGATGTCCCGGTTGCCAAAGCGAACCGAGAGACCCTGCAGTTCAATGAGCGGCAAAAGCGGAACGGCAGCCGACACTATTTCGCTAGCGCCGGCTGCCGCTCCGAGTTGTGTCGTCGTACTCATTGAGTGGGTAGTGTCGAGTGGTTCAGCGCGCCGCCCAGAAACATCTGCGGCAGGAACGGCCCATTATTGCCCATTGTCAACAGCGTGCCCAGATCAAACCCCATGAATCCGGTGTTGGTGGCCACCACGATCCGGTCGGGCTCGCCGTAGGCATAAATCAAGCCGGGAGCTGAGTTTGCCGTAAGCGCGTCTACGGATTGCTGCTGCCGCGCATTCAGCGCTCCGCTGGCCTTCAGTTGTTCCGCC
>JBEKRY010000015.1:0-37070 GCA_049517555.1 Candidatus Sulfotelmatobacter sp.
GTTCTCTTCTTTCGCCTCGGTTCTCTTCTTTCGCCTTAGTTCCCTTCTTCCTCGTGAGTTGCCTTCACGATGGTTTCCCTGTCCCCGTGAGTTTCCTTCGCGGATCGGTGGGGCTCAGCCTCGATGAACGATCGGCGGACATCTCTGGTGAATACCGTCCCCTGCGGTAGGTGTTCTTGACCCCGCGATTTCGACTGTGCTACAAGCGACGGTCGACCGTAATCGTTAACGGAGCGGCATCTATCGACAAAATCGATTTTTCGAGTATCAATCGTCATCAATCGACCAGCGCTTTCGCCAGACGGTTGATCGCGCGGTTGCGGAGGATTCTTCCATGGAAACGCGTGTGCGTACGACCCTGCGGTTAGCTTTTTTTCTGACTCTTATTCTTGCGCGTGCGTCGGCGCAGACGGCGAGTAGTTCCGTTTATCTCGACCCTTCGCAGCCCATCGACGTGCGGGTTGACGATCTGGTGAAGCAGATGACTCTAGAGGAAAAAGCCACGCAACTGGTGAACCAGGCGCGGGCGATCCCCAGGCTGCAGGTGCCGAGCTATGACTGGTGGAGTGAGGCTCTGCATGGCGTGGCGAATGCCGGGACGGCAACAGTCTTTCCTGAGCCGATTGGGCTGGCGGCTACGTTTGACGATTCGTTGATTCACGAGATGGCGATCGTGATCGGGACGGAGGCTCGGGCTAAACATAACCAGGCGGTGCGGGCGGGACGGCGCGACATTATGGAGGGGTTGGACTTCTGGTCGCCGAACATCAACATTTTTCGCGATCCGCGCTGGGGACGCGGGCAGGAAACTTACGGGGAAGATCCGTTTCTTACGGGACGCATGGGCGTGGCATTCGTGACCGGGCTGCAGGGGGATGATCCGAAGTACTTCCGGGTCATTTCCACGCCGAAACATTTTGCGGTGCATAGCGGACCGGAGACGTCGCGGCACACGATTGATGTGCAGGTGTCGAAGCATGACATGGAGGACACATATTTGCCGGCGTTTCGGGCGGCAGTGACGGAGGGTAAGGCGGAATCGATAATGTGCGCTTATAACCGCGTCAATGGGCAGCCGGCGTGCGCGAATACGTTTCTGCTGCAGGACCAGCTGCGCGGGGCGTGGAAGTTCAACGGCTACGTGGTATCGGACTGCGACGCGATCGTGGACATTTTTCAGGGGCACAAGTTCGTTACCAGCCAGGCTGCGGCCGCTGCGGCTGCCATCAAGACAGGGATGGACAACGAGTGCGCTGACTTTTTCACCATCACCAAGGACGACCACGATTACAAGCCGTTCATTGACGCCGTGAAGCAGGGGCTGCTCACCGAGGCTGATCTGGATATTTCCTTAAAGCGGCTCTTTACCGCGCGAATGCGGCTGGGGATGTTCGATCCCGACAGCATGGTTGCGTACGCGCGGATTCCGGACTCTGAAATTGACAGTGCGCCGCACCGCGCGCTTGCGCTGAAGACGGCGCAGGAGTCGATGGTACTGCTGAAGAACGACGGCGCGCTTCCCCTCGCGGCGGGGGTGAAGAAGATTCTGGTGGTGGGACCGCTGGCGGATCAAACCGCCGTGCTGCACGGCAACTACAGTGGGACGGCTTCCCATGCGGTCACGGCGCTGGAAGGGATTCGCAAGCAGTTTGCCGGGGCGCAGGTTTCGTACGAACCTGGAACGAATTTTCTGCGCGAGCACCCGGTGGTTCCAACCTCGGTGCTTTCGACCGATGATGGCAAACCCGGTCTTCGGGGCGAATACTTCACTGGGGAAATGACCGGGACGCCGCAAGTGACGCGGGTTGACCCGATCGTCGATCTTCAGACCTTCATGTTCATCCGCGATCCACAAGCCATACCTGCTCCTCAGGGAATGAAAGAAGTTTCGGTGCGCTGGACCGGATTTCTCACACCCACCGAATCGGGCAGCTACGACATTGGGCTGGCAGGCTCAAACGAGCGCATGTGGCTCGACGGCAAGTTAATCGTGGATGACCCGGTCCTGCACGATCCTAACGTGCAGACGACCGCCGTTGCGTTGACCAAGGGGCACCGCTATCCCGTCAAAATTGAGTTTCTCAAGGGCGCGTTCAGCATCAAGCTGGTGTGGCGACCGACGGGGAAGGATCCCATTCTCGAAGCAACCTCCGCAGCCCAGAAGGCCGATGTGGTCATAGCGGTAGTGGGCATCACGTCGAGGCTGGAGGGCGAAGAGATGAAAGTCGAGGTGCCCGGATTCAAGGGCGGCGACCGCACCAACCTCAACCTGCCGGAAGAGGAGTCAGCGCTGCTGGGAGCGTTGAAGGGCGCGGGCAAACCTCTGGTGGTTGTGCTGATGAACGGAAGCGCGCTGGGTGTGAACTGGGCCAACGACCATGCCAACGCGATTCTCGAGGCCTGGTACTCGGGAGAAGAAGGTGGAACGGCGGTCGCGCAGACGCTGGCAGGTGTGAACAATCCGGGCGGACGGTTGCCGGTGACCTTTTATAAAAGCGTGGAGCAGTTGCCGGAGTTCGAAGACTATACGATGAAGAACCGCACGTATCGCTACTTTGCAGGCACACCGCTCTATCCGTTTGGCTATGGGTTGAGTTATTCGAAATTCGAATACAGCAATCTGAACTTGTCGAACGCAGCGCTGGACGCGGGCAGTCCGCTGGCGGTGGATGTGGATGTGAAGAACGCCAGTCCGCGGGCGGGTGATGAGGTGGTGGAACTTTATATTAGCTTCCCGAAGGTTCCGGGGGCGCCGCTGCGTGCGCTTCGCGGGTTTAGCCGGGTTCACCTGGAGGCGGGCGAGTTGCGGCATGTGAAGCTGGCGCTGCAGCCGCGGGATTTGAGCTACGTCAACGAAGCTGGGGATCGGGTGGTTGGGGCGGGGGACTACGTGATTAGTACGGGCGGGGGGCAGCCGGGGACGGGTGCTTCGGCGGCTGACGCTCGGCTTACGATTCGGGGGGAAGTGAAGTTGCCGGAGTGAGGTTCTGCTGGCGCGATCAGCTTGTGCTGGGAGCGGAACAGCAGGTTCCTCCACTGCGCGTGACCTTCCCTTCGGGAAGGCCATGCTCCGGTCGAAATGACAATACTTTTTTGCAGCAAGGTTTCTTTGCTAGCTGAACACTTGATGAAGTGCGGGGTAGATTTTGCGGTAGGTACGGTAGCCCTGCTGCATGGTTTTCGATGCTGCCTGATTGGGAGCGATCCGCGACGCCACGCGAACCACGCTGTCACAGGCCTCGTCGACTGAATTCCAGGCTCCGGCTCCGGTGCCTGCCAGAATGGCTGCGCCGTAGGCTGCGCCTTCTTCAGCGGCGACGATTTCTACTTCGTGAGCGTAGACGTCGGCTTGGATCTGTCGCCATAGCGGCGACCTGGCGCCACCGCCACCTAAGCGGATCGACGTTACTGGAATCCGCATTTCTTCGAAGATGGTGAAGGTGTCTTTGAGGCTATAGGCTACGCCTTCCATGACGGCGCGGATGATGTGGCCGCGGGTGTGAGAGGCGGTGAGTCCGAGCAGCGCGGCGCGCGCGCTGGGATCGAGATGGGGGGTGCGCTCGCCCATGAGATAGGGCACCCAGAAAGCGCCCTCGGAGCCGGCGGGAGCCGCGCTGGCTTCGTCGGCGAGAATGTCGTAGGGGTCGCGTGCGGCACCGTCTTTCGCACCGCACACGACGCCGAAGCGATCGCGGAACCAGCGCAGAGATAAGCCTGCAGCTTGCGTTACACCCATCACATGCCAGCGGCCGGGGATGGCGTGACAGAAGGTGTGCAATCTTCCTGCGGGATCGAGGGCGGGGCGATCGGTCGCGGCAAAGACGACGCCGGAAGTTCCGATGGTGGCGCTGACCGCTCCCGCGCGGGCGATGCCCATGCCGACGGCGCCCGCTGCCTGGTCTCCGGCGCCGGCGACTACGGGGGTTCCGGCTCGCAGGCCGGTGGCTTCGGCGCCGGCGGCGGAAATTTTTCCGCACACTTGAGGAGATTCGAAGAGCGCGGGAAGCAAACCAACATCGATGCCGGACTTGCTTAGCACTTCGGTCGACCAGCGCCGGTTGGCCACGTCGAGCAGAAGAGTTCCCGACGCGTCCGCCATGTCGATGGCTCGTTCTCCGGTGAGGCGGAAGCGGACATAATCTTTGGGCAGCATGACGTGCGCGACGCGGGCCCAGTTCTGGGGTTCGGTCTCGCGCACCCAGAGCAGCTTGGTGAGCGTGAAATTCGTGAGTGGAGGATTGCAGGTGAGCTGGATCAGGGCGTCGCGGCCAAACAACTTTTCGAGTTCGTGGGTCTGCGCTTCGCTGCGCTGATCGCACCAGATGATGGCGCTGCGCACGACTTGATCGGCAGAGTCGAGAAGGACTGCGCCGTGCATCTGGCCGGAGAAACCGACGCAGGCAATGTTTTCAGGTTTCAGATTTGAAGACTGGAGCGCCTTCTTGACGGCTAAGCCGCAGGCGCGCCACCAGTCGCGCGGATCCTGCTCGGCCCAGCCGGGGCGCGGGCTGAGGAATGGCTCGTGCTCTTCGGATCCGGAGGCGATGACTTTTCCGGAGTCGTCCATGACGAGAGCGCGCGTGCCGCCTGTGCCTACGTCGATGCCAAGATAAGCGATGGTTCCTCCTGATTTGTTGTTGTCTGTTAGCAGCTGTTAGCCCATGCTTGCGGCCCGAGAGTTAGCCGAAATCCTCCACCAGTTCGTCCGGCGCCTCCCGGCGTTGCCGCGCACCTTCTTTAACTTCTTTGACTTCATTGACATCTTTGTCCGATTCCCGGGGTTGGCGTTGCAGAAAGAAATCGAGATTCCCGCGCATCAACAGATGGGGAGACAGTGCGACGCGATGCGACCGATTGGTGCCCTCCGCCAGGAACTCGTGCAACATGCGAAATGCGATCTGGCCCTGAGCGCGGGGACGCTGGTAGATGGTGGCAGCGACGACGCCGGACTTAATTTGCGGGATCAGATCGGGGAACAAGTCGGTGGTAATGATGGTCAGACGGTCCAGCACGTTAGCGTCGCGGGCCGCGTTCAGCACCGGAATCGAAACCTCGGTGGTCACATAGATTCCGCGCAGACTCGGAAATCTTTCAAACAGCTCACGGGACTTGCCGTATGCTTCGGCCTCAATGTCATGATCTTCGATGGGCTTCAGCAGGCTGAGGTTGGGATAAAAGGATTGCAAGGTGTCATCAAAGGCGGCGTACTTTTCCGCATGCTCGGTGATGCCCATATCAAACACGGTGATCGCGACGGACCCTTCGCGCGGGCCAATGAATCTTCCCATGAGGTCGGCAGCGATGGAGCCACTGGCCAGAGTGTCGATCGCGACCATACCCAATCGGTCGCTGTCGGGAGCGTCGGTGGCCACGCACACCACCGGAATGTGGGCGCGCGAGGCGCTGCGGATCCAGGGCCGCAGGACTTGAGGACGGCTGGGGAAGATGATCATCCCATCCACATTGTCCTGGATGGCGGCTGCGAAGGCCGCTTCGTCGTCTTCCCCAAGGCGGGCATAGGTTCGGAACTCAAGCTCAACATTCTCGAGCACGACGGATGCAGCTTCTTCGCGAATTCCCTCCCTGACCTCATCCCAAAAAGAGGTGGTGCCCTGCAGAGTGTTGACGGAGATGCGCAGAGTTTTCCTGGACGATAAATAGCGCGCAGCGAGGTTGGGGCGGTATCCCAGGGTCCTTGCCATCTGCAGGACTTTGGCTTTGGTTTCGGGACTGACGCCGGGGTTGTTATGCATGGCCCGATGGACGGAGCCAATGGAGGTTCCGAGGGCCTTTGCAATGTCACGGAGAGTCGTGGGGGGCTTGCCCATTTTTCTTTTGCCGTGTTCGTGACGAACGGTCCTGAAGCGTCGGAGCATCGGGACCGCTCGGAGACGTAAACGTTAACGGAACTGGCTTAAATGCGCAAGGCGGGGCGAAATAGTCGGGGTTGGGGTTGAAAAAGCGTTAACCACGAAGGGCACGAAGGTAGACGAAGGAGGACAGACACACGAATTCCTCCGCGATCCTTCGTGGCCTGTGTGGCTGATGTTTTCTCTCTGGGCTTACTTTTTCTGGGCACCGACGGCGCGGCCTTTTTCGTCTGGAATGCCGGAGAGGCGATAAATCCAGTTGGTGATGGCGTCGCGCCAGACGACGGCTTCTCCGGCCTGATATTCGAGTCGCGCCAGGATGTCTCGGTAGCGCTCGTCGTCGATGTGACCATCGAGCATTTTCCATTGCGCAATGAAATTGCGGGCGCGATCGGCGCCTTCGTAGTGCGAATCGTAGACGTGCTGGACTACTGTTTTTCCAGAGTGCAGAACATAGGTGTAGGGCACGTGGTGGAAGAACAGGAGCAGAGTGTCGGGGCAGCGGGCGAGCGATTCGTAGAACTCTTGCACTGCCGGCGGATATTGGCCGATGAATCCGGTTCCGGTCGCAATCGTGCGATCCATGCCGATTCCCAAATGATCGGCGCGGTGCCATTGTCCCCAGCCGTTTTCTTCGGAGGACTCGGGGCCGGGGTCGTAGTGATTACCGGTGATGTTGGTGAGCGTTCCCGCGCCCAAGGGACCAGTATAACTTTCGTAGACCGGCCAGGAATTTAGCTGCATTCCGGTTATCGTCTTAACCACGAGCGGGTCACTGCTGAAGGTGAGGCGCGTCCATTCGTCGATAATTTTTTCGGCGCTGAGATTGGGATCCCAGGCCAGGCGTCCGAAGCCATAGAGATTGGCCATGGCGAGCGGGCTGCCCAGCCAGTTTGCGTCCATGCCTACGTTGGCCACGCCGACGAAACCGCCGACGGGACGATGGAAAAACCGGCCTGCGACTAGATTCTTCACCGGCGCAGCGTTCCCATCAACATGCATGTCGAAGTCAAGCGCCTCTTTCCACATCCGGACGAGGAAGCAAAGATGGCGCTGCTGTCCGGTATATTCCTGCGTGATTTGCAGTTCGATGGCTTCGTTGGTGCGACGCAGGCCGGCAAAGAGCGGGGAGACTGGTTCGCGCACCTGAAAATCGATGGGACCATTCTTGATCTGAATGATGACGTTGTCGTCGAATGCGCCATCCAGCGAGTGAAAATTGTCGTAAGCGGCCTTGGCGCGATCGTTTTTCAAATCGTGCCAGTCGAGATGGTGGTTGTAGACGAAGGCGCGATAGAACACCACGCCGCCATGGGGCTTGAGGGCGCGAGCAATCACGTTGGCGGCGTCGGCATGCGTTCTGCCGTAGCTGGAGGGGCCGAGGCGGCCCTCAGAGTCAGCTTTCATGACGAAGCCGCCGAAATCCGGGATGCGGCGGTAAATCTCGTCGACTTTCTTGCGCCACCAGTCGGCGACTCGGGGATCCAGTGGGTCAAATGTGTCGAGACCGCCGATGGCTTTGGGGCTGCTCATATCGACGGACATAGAGAGCTGAACGCCCCAGGGGCGAAACACATCCGCGATGCGACTGACCTGGGCAATGAAACTCTCTTCGAGAATGCCGGGCGCCGCGTTGACGTTATTGATGGTGCAGCCGTTGATGCCGATCGACGCCAGTAAGCGTGCGTACTCGCCGGCTCGGGTCAGATCGCCGCGGACTTTTCCATCGGCGAAGAAGATGGAGGGGCCGCCGTATCCGCGCTCGATGCGGCCGTCGAGATTGTCCCACTGATTCACCCAGCGGATGGGTGCGTAGGGCTGCTGCACTTCATCGATGTTGGTGAGGGTTTCTGCGCGGGCAATCTTGCTCAATAGAGCAAACACTCCATACAGAACGCCACGTTCGTTGGCACCGGCTACGATGAAGCATTTAGCTCCGTGGATTTTTGCGCTCTTGAGCCAGTAGCCGTCGGAGCTTAAAGTTTGATCTGGGTGAAACTCCGGGAAGGGTGCGTGCAGTTCGGTCAACGTTCCGAGAACGAAGGTATTTTCCACGCACGGTCCAGCACCGGTAACGCCGGGAGTTACACGCAACGTCCTGCCTAACATTTGCGCAACACCGCGAATCAACTCCTGTTGCGCGGTTTTAAGCACCGGCGAATCGCCAAGCAGCAAGGTTTTTTCCGGCAGGCGCTGGTAGTTCTTAGCGGCTTGCGGGGTCAAAGCGGAGTAGCGCAGCCAGGCCTCGGCGCCCGTCTCGGCGGCGAGTTCCGGTAACGCTATCGCGCACAGGAAAGCGGTTCCCATGACTGCGAACCGCAGTAACGCGCCGGTAGAGCGAATTGATTTCATCGCAAGCGGGCTCCGTTGAGTAAGCGAAGTCGAAGGCAAGTATTCGAGTATAAGAGCAGAGGGACGCTGACGCGATGTGGAATCCGATTGCTTTTCATGCTGTGGAAGCCTAGTATTCACGCGGAGGGCCCGCCATGACTGCGTTTGGCCCGATGTGTAACCGGTTAAGGTACAACCGGCTGTTGAAACTCGCCACGCTTACCTTCCTGACCGCTGCCGCTTTTTCTCAGGCACTCCCCAAATATGATCCCGGTACGGAAGGCAAGTTCAAGGGAGTGGTACAGGAGTTGAAGTTCGTTCCTCCGACGGGTGGGAAGCCCGTAGCTTACCTGGTGATGAAGAGCGGCCCGGACTCGGTACAGGTTTTCCTTTGTCCCAAGAAATTTCTCGACGACATGGGCATCGACTTCAAAGCGAACGACGAGATCGAGGTTACGGGTTCCAAGATCAAGCAGGACGGCGCGGACTTAACCCTGGCGCGCGAAGTGACCAAAGGCGGCGACACGGTGACGCTGCGCTTCAAAGACGGAAAGCCCGCCTGGTAGAGTTACAGATTCCATCCTCATTCTGGCGGCCTATTCCTTAAAGCTCTGATCGGCGGATCCGCTCGGCCCGCGGCATCCGCGTCCATATCGCGCTTCCTGATAGTCTGAAAGCAGACCTTTATACGACTTTCAGGAGCCAATTCCCTCTTTGCCGCCACTGATTAACGTACGCAGCATTTCGAAAGCCTTTGGAGCCGACCCTCTGTTTCAGAACGTCTCCTTCACTGTTTCTGAGGGAGATCGGATCGGGCTCATCGGTCCGAATGGGTCGGGAAAATCTACGCTGCTGAGAATTCTTGCCGGCACCGAGGATACGGATGATGGAGAGATCGCGTTCCGCAAGCGACTGCGGCTGAGTTATGTGGAACAGGAATCGGAATTCCGGCCCGGGGACACGGTGCGGTCGGTGGTCGACGCAGCGTTGAAAAAGTCTGCCGTGCCCGAGTCAGAACGCGGCACTCGATTCGCCGAGACATTGGGCCGCGCGGGCTTTGTCGACCTGGACGCGGAAGCAGCTTCCCTTTCCGGAGGCTGGCAGAAGCGGCTGGCGATTGTTGAGGCTCTGGTGCAGGGTCCGGACATCTTGCTGCTGGACGAGCCCACGAATCATCTGGATTTGGCGGGCATTGAATGGTTGGAAGAGGTGTTGGCGCAGGCCGGGTTCGCGTGTGTGGTCATCAGCCACGATCGCTATTTTCTGGAGAATGTTGCCACCGAGATGGCGGAATTGAGCCGCGTTTATCCCGACGGATTGCTGAGGGTGAAGGGGCGGTACAGCGTTTTTCTGGAGAAGAAGGAAGAATTTCTGCACGCGCAATCGAAGCGGCAGGAGGCGCTGGAGAACTTGGTTCATTCCGAAATCGAGTGGCTGCGGCGCGGGGCGAAGGCTCGCACCAGAAAGTCCAAGGCGCGAATCGGCAAGGCCGGCGAGCTGATGGAGGAGCTTGCCGACCTGAATACGCGAACGCGCACCAGCAGCGCGCAGATCGACTTTTCGGCCACTGATCGCAAGACCAAGCGGCTGATCGAGCTGCAGAATGTCGCTTATGAAATTGGAGGGCGGCGGCTGTTTGAGGGGTTGAATTTCATCGTCACGGCTGGGCTGAGAGTGGGGTTGGTCGGTCCGAACGGGAGCGGCAAGACGACGCTGCTGCGGCTCTTGCGCGGAGAAGTGGCCGCGACTGAGGGAGAGATTCGGCGCGCGGATAAACTGCGCATTGTCTACTTCGATCAGCGCCGCGAACTCGACCCCAACGTGACGCTGCGGCGGGCACTGGCGCCGGAGGGCGATTCCGTCATCTATCAGGATCGCGTGACGCACGTGGCGTCGTGGGCGGCGAAATTTCTGTTCAAGGGCGAACAGCTTAACCAGCCGGTCGAACGGCTCTCAGGAGGCGAACGCGCGAGGGTATTGATTGCGCAGCTGATGCTGCAGCCCGCCGACGTTCTGTTGCTGGACGAGCCTACGAATGACCTCGACATTCCTACCCTCGAAATTCTCGAGGAAAGCCTGCTCGAGTTTCGCGGCTCGCTAGTGCTGGTGACGCATGACCGTTACATGCTGGATCGCGTCTCGACCATCGTGCTCGGGCTCGACGGTCAGGGCGGCGCCGAACGGTTTGCCGACTACTCGCAGTGGGAAGCGTGGCAGGCAGAGCGCCAGCAAGTCTCGCAGGCGGGCGCGCGCGTTACTGCGCGAGCAGCAGGCGCAGATTCTGCGACGCCGGTATCGTCGTCTTCATCCGCGGCATCTTCATCCGCGGCATCTTCATCCGCGGCGTCTTCATCCGCGGCATCAGCGAAAAAGAAACTGTCATACCTGGAAGCGCGGGAGTATGCCAGCATCGAGCAGCGGGTCGCCGACGCTGAACAGGTGATGGAGGCCAAACGCTCAGCCGCCGAAGATCCTGCGATTGCCAGCGACGGCGCGCGACTCATGAAGGCCCACGCGGAACTGGAAGAAGCGCAGAACGAAGTGAACGAACTTTACGCGCGCTGGGCCGAACTTGAGAAGAAGCAGCAGGCCTGATCCGAATCCGGTCAGGAGGCCAGACAGAAAGCGATGATCGTGTTTCCGCGGACGCCCGAAGCTTTTTCCAGTTCTTCGAGCAGGCGCGATTCCAGGTCGTCCGGGTCGGGCTTCATTTCGCAGGCGGCGATCTCTTTGTCCGACGCGCCTTGAAAACAGAGTTCGCACACGCCCAATCCTTCTTCGGACCGCACCGGAGGACCAAACACGCGGCAAGTCATGGGGCGGGATTCGTAAAGTTCGCAGGTTCCTGTCTCCGGATCAAGCGCTGGACAGGGCTCGTCGTTGGCGAAGTCGGCGAATTGTCGCTCGGCTTCTTTTCCCTCACGCAACACGCCGCTGACAGGATTGCCCGGAAAATCTGGCGACAAACGTCGGACCGCGTCGCGCGCACGATCGCGGACTCGCGCGGCACGCTCAGGGGCGGCCTTTTCCAGATCGGCGAGTCCGCGCTGTAACCGCCGGGCGTCGAGCTGATTGATGGCGAACGCTCCGATGCAGCATTGCGTGCATCCCGGTTGGCAGACCAGCCATTTCCCGCTGCGGCGGGTAACGTCGGCCAAGGCGGAGTCGACGATCTGGATCAGCTTTTGATCTCCGCGGGATGGGAAGCGGCCGGGCATGTTTTCAGCTTAACGCGAGATCCCTCGCCCCGCTCGTGAAAACGCAGGGCTTCGGGATGACGTCCAGTTAGAAGGCAGACAAACTGAGCCACCGCCGACAACCGATTTCGGTCCTTGATGCTACATGGGAGCTTCTCCGTGGCGGGGCTGATCTTAGCCTAGTGATCTTAGCCTAGTGATCTTAACCTAGTGATCTTTACCATAAATTTTTTGAATTGGACTATCTGTCCGGTCTGCTCCAAAGTAGTTCGCACATCTTCTGCAGAGTCGCAGAAGACCTTCCAAACTTTTTGTAGTTTGGCTTTCCCCGTGAATGGGTTCCTGGTTGACCTTGCCGTCTGAGTGAAAGCCCGCAACTGATATGGTCGCGGCGTTCTAGAGTCCTGATGAAGGATTAGGGGGAGACGTGTCGAATAAAACAAACGTGGTAAGCCTGCGTACCGTCGCCGAACGAGTTGGACTCGCTCCGTGTTCGGTCTCCGCCGTGTTGAACAATACACCAGCATCGCTGGCGATCCCGCAGCGGACCAAGGATCGCGTCTTCCGCGCTGCGAGCGAGTTGAATTATCGTCCGAATTTGTGGGCGCGGTCTCTGCGCACCAAGCGAACCCGCCTGGTTGCGGCCATCACTCCTGATATTGGCCGCGCGCCGGTTGCCCGCGTGCTGGCCGGCGTGCAGAGCCTGTTGCATCGGCGCGGGTATCTGCTTGCTCTCGGAGCTTTTGATTCCGCGTCGGAATGGAATACGATTTCCGTCCAGCTGCAGCAGCGCGGCATTGAAGGCGTGATCGCAATTGATTCAGTTCTGCCGCGTGAACTGGATCTCCCCGTGGCTTCGGTGGATCTTGAATATATGACTCTGCTGGAACCTCTGGCGGATGACATGCAGTCCTGGCTCGCGGAGTGGGGCGCATCTGCGGCTGAAACGGTCTTGCGACAGATTGAGAAGGACACGGTTCCGCGCAGGATGAAAGTTGATCCCAAACGTCCGAGCACATACTTCGATCTGCCGAGTTCGCGGCCTGCGATGGAAGTGGACGTGCGCGAACGAGCGTAGAGATCGAAGGCTAAGCTTGGGGCGGATGTCGTAGTCGCTTCAAGTAAAAATTGGCTCGAAGTTCGACGCCCGGCCGCGTAGATACGGCCGGGCGATTTCGTTGTAGCCGGCTTCTTCGGCGACCCATCCAATTGGCGAATCTTGCCTTCCTTATTCCCATTCTCCGACAACGGCGCCCGTGGCCGTGGGACAAGGCCCAGCGGCTGAAGCCGGCTATTGGTCTTCAAAACGCGCGAGAGCCGGCACGCCTGAAGGCGTGCCCTGATACGAACCTTTCCCAAGAACACACCATCATCCGACCTTGCTCTCTCTGGTGCGAGGTGACTCGATGTGAGTATAGTGACGTGAGCACCGCGCGAACGCCGTGGTCTAGGTTCGCGCAGTCTAGGTTCGCGCGGGCCGACTTCACGAAACTTCGGTCGGATCGAGCTTGAGATCGAAAGTGGGATCGACGATGAAATCCAAATGGCAACGGTCGGCTTGGTTCGGAACGTTTCTGTTGCTCGTGAATTGCCTTGCGCTCGCATTTGCGGACGCTCAGAGTAGTTCGCTGGCTGCGAGTCTACAACCCTCCGCTCCAGCCTGGAAACTGGTGTGGAGCGACGAATTCAACGGGCCTAACGGCTCGGCGGTTGACGCCTCCAAATGGGTCTCAGAGACCGGCGGCGGAGGCTGGGGCAACGACGAACTGGAGTACTACACCGGGCGCTTGGAAAACGCATCGCAACAGGACGGCAACCTGGTCATTCATGTCGCGCAGGAAAAATTCACTGGCGCGGACGGCGTCACGCGAAACTACACTTCCGCGCGTTTGAAAACTCAAGGCAAATTTTCGCAGACCTATGGGCGCTTCGAAGCGCGCATCAAAATTCCGCGCGGCCAGGGAATCTGGCCGGCGTTCTGGATGCTGGGCAACGACATCGACAAGCATGGCTCGCACAAATCAGGCTGGCCCGACTGCGGCGAGATCGACATTATGGAGAACGTCGGCAAAGAGCCGGCGCTGGTGCACGGCACGATTCACGGTCCGGGATATTCCGGCGAGGGCGGCATCAGCGCTTCTTTCGGTCTTCCCGGCAGCCCGCGCTTTGCCGACGACTTTCATCTTTACGCGGTCGAGTGGGAGCCGAACGCGATCCATTTCTACGTAGATCAGAATCTCTACGCGACGCGGACGCCAGAGGAGTTGCCCAAGGGAGCAAAATGGGTTTACGACCGTCCGTTTTTTCTGCTGCTCAACGTGGCGGTGGGCGGCGGCTGGCCCGGAAGTCCCGACGCGACAACGGTTTTCCCGCAGACCATGCTGGTAGATTACGTGAGAGTATATGAGCGCGCGGATTCGCCGGCGGCCAGCGCGGCGCAACATTAACAGCGCTCCACTGTCTTGCCGCCCTGCGTAACAAACCCGATACTACCGCGTCACCGGCTCAGATAAAATCTCAGGATCATTCCGTTTTGACGAGGAGCACTTCATGAGCAAGGTTCGAGTTCTGGCAGGTACGCGCAAGGGCGCATTCATTCTTACGGCCGACGGCAAGCGCCGGAACTGGGAGATCAGCGGACCGCACTTTGCGGGTTGGGAGATGTATCACCTGAAGGGTTCGCCGGTAGATCCCAATCGCATCTACGCGTCGCAGACCAGTGGCTGGTTCGGACAGATCATTCAGCGCTCTGACGACGGCGGCAAGACCTGGCACCAGCCTGGAACTCCGCCCGGCGCGCCCGCGGCCCCCGGGCCGCCTAAGTCTGACAGCAACAAATTTGTCTACGATACGTCCGCTGAAACTGGCGCGCCTCTCACGACTCACCAGTTTTACGACGGCACCCAGCACCCGTGGGAGTTCAAACGGGTCTGGCATCTTGAACCGTCGCTCACCGATCCGAACGTGGTTTATGCCGGAGTCGAAGACGCGGCTTTGTTTCGCTCGACTGACGGTGGCGAGAACTGGCACGAACTTCCCGGACTGCGCGGGCACGGTACCGGGCCGAACTGGCAGCCCGGCGCGGGAGGCATGTGTCTGCACACCATTATTCTCGAGCCCGGCAATCCCGAACGTATGTACATTGCGATTTCAGCTGCGGGCGCGTTTCGCACCGACGACGGCGGCAAGAGCTGGAAGCCGATTAACCAGGGACTGTATTCGAAATATATTCCTAACCCGACGGCGGAGATCGGCCACTGCGTGCACCACATCGCGATGAATCCGTCGCGTCCGGGGGTCTTGTTTATGCAGAAACATTGGGACGTCATGCGCAGCGATAACGCTGGCGATCAGTGGAAGAAGATCAGCGGCAACCTGCCGACTGACTTTGGCTTTGTCATCGACGTGCATGCACATGAACCGGAAACGGTCTACGTGGTCCCTATCAAGAGCGACTCCGAGCATTTCGTGCATGAAGGCAAGCTGCGCGTATATCGCAGCCGGACTGGCGGCAATGAGTGGGAAGCGCTGACCAATGGTCTGCCGCAAAAAGACTGCTACGTCAACGTGCTGCGCGACGCGATGGCCGTCGATTCGCTCGATGAGTGCGGCATTTATTTCGGCACTACTGGCGGCCAGGTTTACGCTTCCGCCGACGGCGGCGATAGTTGGAACCCGATTGTCCGTGATCTGCCGGCCGTGCTCTCGGTGGAAGTGCAAACCTTAGCGTGACCTCGATCGACGCCGCTCGGATAACGGATTAGCCGTACGCGAGAAGCACGCGGACTTTGACTTTGCCTCTCGTCGGATGATAGCGTCGCATGCGCTTTACTCCAGGAGAAATACATGAAGATGGTTTTCGCCGTCGTTGCACTCTCGTTGTTGCTGAACACGGCAACCACGGCGCAGGAAACACAGCATCCGGCCGGCAAGTCAGCGCCGAGCGCGCCCGCCGTGGAAGCCAAGGTGAGAAAGGTCTGGGAAGATTTCAAGAACAAAAACAAGGCTGGGCTCGGGGCCGCGCTGGCTGATGGATTCCGCGAAATGGAAGAAGGTGGAAGCGGCTTCGGCGACAAGAAAGCTGAAATCGCCATGGTGGACGACTTCGAGCTCACCAGCTACGTGCTCAGGGATTTCACCGTGAAATCGCTCGGAGCGCAGAGCGCTCTGGTTACTTATTCGGCGCACTACGAAGGAAAATCCGGCGGGCAGATGGCGAAGTCGGACAGCATCTTCGGCGAAGTCTGGG
Organism: Candidatus Sulfotelmatobacter sp.; assembly: GCA_049517555.1. Taxonomy (GTDB): domain Bacteria; phylum Acidobacteriota; class Terriglobia; order Terriglobales; family Acidobacteriaceae; genus Sulfotelmatobacter. The sequence goes on from JBEKRY010000015.1 coordinate 15,648, forward strand.
TTCATGAAGGCAACGATTGGAAGGCGCTTTATATCCAGGAAACTGCGGTGAAGTAAACCGTGATTCGAGTCGAACTACCACAGCACCTTCGCACGCTGGCGCATGTCGGCCGTGAGGTGCAGCTCGAGGTCGAGGGGCCGGTCACGCAACGCTCGGTGCTTGACGCGCTGGAAGCGCGCTATCCCATGCTGCGGGGCACGATCCGCGATCAAGTCACGCAGCAACGGCGTGCCTTCCTGCGCTTCTTTGCCTGCCAGGAAGATTTCTCCCACGAACCGCCGGATTCTCCGCTGCCCGAGGCGGTTGCTTCGGGAAAGGAACCGCTTTTGATTATTGGAGCCATCGCGGGGGGGTAGTGGAGCAGGGTAATCGGCACCAGCCTTCGTGGGCGTGGCGAGAAACAGCAGGTTCCTCCACTACGCTCGCTTCGCTGCGCTCCGGTCGGAATGACAAAACTTAATCGTCGTTTGCGCTGGCGCTCCGGTCGGAATGACAAAACTCTTTGTCACCTGCGCTGGGGCCGGTCGGAATGACGAAACTCTTCTAGTTTCCGTGCCAGTGCATTTGGTATCCCAGATATCGAATCGCGGCTTCGTTCACGGCGGCGGCTGTCGTGGAGAAGTTGGCCGCGACGTGATGCTCGAATCCGTTTTCGCAGATGTAGTGCAGCAGCTTTTGCAGTTCGGCGATTTGCACCACGCCGACGCCACCGAACGTGTTCAGGGCGTCGCTGGTAAATGAGCCTTCGCCGACGTAGCCGCGAATTACTCCCGCGGTATCGTCGGTCGAGAAGCGGGCAAAACTCATGGCGCCGGGCTTCACGCGGCCGACGACGGTGCCGAAGGTGTTGTCTTTGCCGACGGTGCCGGCGATGATTTCCTGGAAATCCATGCGGACGTCCTGGAAGAAATGCTTGGGCAGGTTGCTGCAGTGGAAGCAGACGGCTTTATTGGGATCGTCGCCGTAATTGTTGTTCCAGTCGAGCAATGCGCTGGGAGTCTCCGAGGCCAGGGCCAGGGCATACATGCTCAACGTGCCGCAGACATCGACTTCGCAGGCTGCTGGAATCAGGTTGTTGCTCATCATGCTCATGATGGTGCAGGGGACCACGCCGAAATATTCTTCCATCGAGGTCCAGCACTGGACGGCGCTGATTTTTACGTCGGTCTGGGTCATCCAGTCGTCGATCACAAAGCCGAGCTTGGCCATTTTCATGAGCGCGGCGTCGGGGACGCCGCTGGTGGTGACGTATTTGTGAATGGCAGCAAGCTTTGCCTGAACGCCGGCATGATCGTCTTTCAACTTGGCGATACGGCCGAAGACTTCGGAGAGGTCGAGGGTCTCGGTGGAAATGCCGTGGGCTTCCAGAATTTTTTCACTGTAGCGTACGGTATTGAAGGCAGTGGGCCGAGCGCCGATGCTGCCGACGCGCAGGTTGCGCATGCCATTGGCCACGCGGCAGACGGCAGCAAACCACGCTAAATCGTTCCGGAAATCCTCCGAGTCGGGACTCACTGTGTGCAGGCGCGTCAGCGAATAGGGAATGCCATATTGCCTGAGATTGTTGCAGGCCGACATTTTTCCGCAGAAGCTGTCCCGGCGGTGCAGGATGGTCATCTTCATCGCATCGTCGGGCGTGGCCTGGACGAGCACAGGAACGTCTAGGCGGGCGAGCCGCAAGGTGTCGGCAATGGCGCGCTCGTCGCCGAAGTTGGGCAGCGAGACGATCACTCCATCCAGGCGGTCGCTGTTTTTGCGGAATAGCGCGGCGCATTTTTTAGCTTCCTCGTGAGTCTCGACGGCCCCGTGCTTGCTGTCTTCGGGGCCGAGCACCACGCAATCGATGCCAGCCTTGGTGAGCGCCTGAATCATTTCTTCGCGGCCGGACTTGGCCAGCTCTCCGGGGAAAAATCCCCGGTTGCCGATGATGACGCCCATGGTCATTTTCTTGCTAGACATATTTCGCTCCCAAATTCTTTCCCCAGATTCTGTCCCGACTTAGACCACAGTTTGCTGCTAACGCGCACGCGACGGTGCATACCACCAGGAATAGAGACCGCCGATCAGCGTCAATAATCCGCCCCACCATACGCTGGCGTGCAATCGGAAGAGCACCACTTGCGCTTCCGGCGCAGGGGGATGCGAATATTCGTACAATCCAGCGCCCAGAATGAGTACGCCGTTGATCAGCAGTGAAATGCCGATGAAAAACCAGATGGAAACCGATCTGCCTGCCATAGTCACCGCCTACCAGAAAATTATATTCAGCACTACGAAAATGACTGCCACGATGGCCGCCCAGAACAGCGGCTTCTGATACAGCGGAAGATCGCCGACCGACGGAATTTCGGTTTGACCGTAGACCAAGCCAACCAGTTCGCGGTCGGGCCGAGGCTTGGTTGCCAAGCTCACTACGACCGTCACGGTTACGCAAACCAGGAATGACCACAGCGCCTGATACATATCTTGCGCAATGGCTTTGGCGTCGGGCGAGAGTGCGACATAGCGCAAGGCTGAGGGATCGACTTTCACCCACGCCCACATGCTGACCGAAGAGATCGTGCCGCAGAGTAATCCCCAAAAGCCGCCCGCACCAGTCGCGCGCTTCCACAACATTCCGAGAACGACCGTTCCAAACAACGGGGCGATGAAGAAGCTGAAGAGCGCCTGCACGTAATCCATGATGCTGGCCGAACGCATCACGAGATAGGCAGTGCCGACGCTGATGAGCACGCCGACCACGGTGGTCCACCGTCCCATGCTTACATAGTGACCGTCGCTGCCCTTGCTGTTGATCAACGGGCGATAGATGTCGTAGGTCCAGACCGTCGTGAAAGCGCTGACGTTGCCGGCCATGCCTGACATGAAGCCGGCGATCAGAGCGGTGATGCCGAGGCCTAAGAGTCCCGGACCGCAGTAACGCGCCAGCATGAGCGGAAGAACGTCGTTATAACTGTAGCCGTGCGTGGCGACGGCCACCGATTCCGGAACCAGCTTCATCGGAAGCAGGCCCAGCCCGAGCAATCCGGGAAGGATCACGATGATGGGCACCAGCATTTTGAATCCGGCGCCGATGATGGGGGCCATCTCGGCGCTGCGGATATCTTTCGCGGCCAGGATGCGCTGCACGACCAGAAAATCCGTCGTCCAATAGCCCATGGAAATGACGGCTCCCAGGCCAAAGACGATTCCGGTCCAGTGAATGCCCATGGGATTGGTGCTGAAGGAACCCAGGCCAGCCCACATGTGGACGTATTGTTCGGACGCCCGTTGCGTGATCAAAACTTTCAGATTGCTCCATCCTCCAGCTTCATAGAGGCCGAGGATGGGGATCAGCAGAGCGCCGGCCCAGATGAGAAAAAACTGCAAGACTTCGTTGAAGATGGCGGAGCGCAATCCGCCGAGGGTCACGTAAACCGCAACTGTCAGCGAAGAAACCCAGATGCTGAAGTTAAGATCCCAGCCCAGCACAATCTGCATGACTTTGGCCATGGCGAACATGTTGACGCCGCTCATCAGCACGGTCATGAAAGCAAACGAAACCGCAGAGAGAATGCGGCTGGGTTCGCCGAAACGCAGTTTCAAATATCCGGGCACGGAGTGAGTTTTCGAGATGTAGTAGAAGGGCATCATCACCAGAGCGAGGAACAACATCGCCGGGATGGCGCCAATCCAATACCAGTGCGTGGCCAGAATGCCGTATTGATAGGCCGATCCCGCCCATCCCATGAGTTCCAGCGCGCCCAGGTTCGCCGACAGGAAGCTGAGGCCGGCGACCCAGGACGTCATCTCGCGTCCGGCCATGAAGAAGTCTTCGCCGGTGTTCGCCTGGCCTTTCAGGTAGAAGCCGATGGCCAACACGAGCACAAAGTAGAAAGTCACGATGACCATGTCCACCGGCGCGAGGTGCACCAGGCTCGATGAGCTAAGAAAAACCGCGGCTAGACTCATTGGGTTTTGACCTGTCCGTAGTAGGCGTTGCGGCCGTGCTTGCGCAGGAAGTGTTTGTCGTGCAGTTCGCGAGCGAGCGGCCGGGATGCAGCGTTGATCGACAGCGTGTGTTGAGCCATGCGGGCTACGTATTCGAGGATCACGGCGTTGTGAGCGGCTTCCGCGGCGGTCGCGCCCCAGCAGAAGGGAGCGTGCCCGGCGACGAGAACGGCGGGAATCGCGTCGGGATCGAGCTTCGAATTGGAGAATGTGCGGCAGATGGCGGCGCCGGTTTCGAGTTCGTAGTCGCCGGCAATCTCAGATGCAGTCAGGCGTTCGGTGACCGGGATGGGGCCGTGAAATGAATCGGCGTGAGTGGTGCCGAAGCATGGAATCGGAGTCTCGGCTTGAGCCCAGGCAGTGGCATATTCGGAGTGGGTGTGCGCGACTCCGCCGATGTTGGGGAAATGTTTGTATAGCTCAATGTGCGTCGGCAAGTCGGAGGATGGGCGGAGAGTTCCATCGACGATTTTCCCGGCTAGATCGGAGATTACGATTTGTTCCGGCTTGAGGTCTTCGTAGGGAACGCCGCTCGGCTTGATGGCGACCAGGCCTTGGCTGCGATCGATGCCGCTGACATTGCCGAAAGTGTAGAGAACGAGGCCGCGGCGAACCAGTTCCAGGTTCGCTTCCAGCACCTCTTCGCGCAGTGTCTTGAGCAGCATTGAGGAAAAATTGAGAGTGCTCAACGCTCGGAATCGGGCAGGAAAACCGATCTCGTAAACGTTTACGTAACGGAACATTAAACTTACACGCGTGCCTTTGTCAAAGGCTGGGTTAGCGTTGGCTTTGCCAGGCCCGCTCGACGCAGTTCGAGGGTAGTAGTGCCGCAAGTTCTTGCATCTTGACATCCGGCATCCCTGGTGGTTAAGTATGCAGCCTACGTGATGTGTCGTCCGTAGTGTGGTTGGGCTCCCGGGCCAAGTGGTCATTTTGCGAAACGGGGATACAGCCATGTTGCGGTCATCTTCGCGGTCGTCTCGTCTTACCACCCTCCTAAATTTGTGCGGCGTGCGCGGAGATCGTGCCGTGGTGCGCACGATGGTCCGCACAACGTGGATGCGATTTATCCTGGTGGCAACCGTTTTCTGTCTTTGCAGCGTGCGCGCTATTCGAGGACAGGCGAAGCTTCCGTCGGCCGCAAGTGTGGGGCAGTGGGCGGCCCCGGTCTATTTTTGCCCGAAGGAGCCGTGCGTGGTTGGGGCCAACGCCGTGATGATGTACACCGGGCAGGTGCTCTTCTACTACTACCCAGCAAGCAACACCTATAACTCCCAGGCGGTGCTGCTGGATCCGGTTACAGGCACTGTAACCAGTGTCGCGTTGCCGGTTTCGAGAGACATCTTCTGCTCGGGTGTGACGATTCTGAGCAACGGCAAGGTGATGGTGACGGGTGGAACCGTGGAGAATACATATAGTCCCCACCTGGACAATGACGGCACCACGAGCACGATGATATTTGATCCGAGCGCCTCCACTTGGTCGGTCGGCCAGGACATGAGCTACGCACGCTGGTATCCGAGCAGTGTGGAGGTCAGTGACGGGACGGTGCTTGAGCTATCTGGATCAGACGAGACTGGCACGTATATCCAGACGGCCCTGGAGTCGTACAGTTCGACGACCGGCAAGTGGACTGTTCTGCCTGCTTCGGCCAACTTGCCGAGCACCGTTCTTCAGACCTATCCCCGCATGTCCCTGTTACCCAGCGGCAAGGTATTTTTGTCGGCGCCCGCGGCGCGAACTTATCTGTTCGACCCTAGTTCGAATGTGTGGTCGTTTGTAGCTACGACCAATTTTGGCTATCGGTTCTTTGCTCCCCACGTGTTGTTGCCGGGGCTGGAAAAGATTCTGGTCGCGGGCGGCTCGTTGACTCACGATAACGGGGGCGGCGCGGCGACGAATACCGCCGAAGTGATTGACATGTCCGTGGCCAATCCGACATGGAGCTATATCAGTCCCATGACCTACGCTCGCTACAACGAAAATCTGGTGCTTCTGCCGGATGGAACAGTCCTGGCGGTCGGAGGCGGGGGCGGCTTCGGGGCGTTCACGAACCCAATATTTACACCCGAATTATTCGATCCGAAGACCGGGCAATGGACGGTGATGGCACCGCAGACGATTCAACGGACTTATCATTCGACCGCGGTCCTGCTACCGGACGGACGCGTCGTTTCTTCCGGTTCCAACAACGGCGCCTCCACGGAAATCACATACGAGATATATAGCCCGCCCTATCTTTTCAAGGGGGCGCGCCCGGTGATCCAATCCGCGCCGACATCTCTTGGTTACGGGGCCAAGTTCAACATCAGCACTGCAAATGCGTCCACCATCACACGAGTGGCACTGGTCCGGCCGGGGGCAACGACTCATGCGGATGACTTTGATCAGCGCTATGTGGACCTCACCTATACTGTCGGCGCCGGAGGGATCCAGGCAACGGCTCCCGCGAACAGCAGCCAAGCCCCGCCCGGTTATTACATGCTGGTAATTGTGAACTCGAGTGGCGTGCCGTCGGTCATGCCCTTCCTGCAATTGAATTAGTGGGAGAAGCGATTTTCGCCGCCATCCGGGTTTTATCGCGTGAATACGCTAACGGTCGCCGCAATCCCTGCGACTCGCTTCTCGACTACGGCCTGGTGTTCTAGAATCGCACCTTGGCCCGCAGCTTCGTCGGCACTCCGGCGATGTCCAGTGCAGATTCTCGCCCTGGAGCGACCGGGACTGTTGAGCGCGAAATAAATGCGTACATCTCTCGCCTTGAGTCACCCATGAGCAGTGCTGCCTATGACGTAGTGATCGTCGGCGCCGGGATTGTCGGCGCGGCTTGTGCGGACGAACTTGCGCGGCGCGGGATGCGGGTTATTGTGGTGGATCGGGACCTGGCGGGTGGCGCCACGGCGGCCGCGATGGGGCACATTGTGGTCATGGACGACTCGGCGGCGCAGTTTGCGCTCACCCGCTATTCGCAGCAGCTCTGGCATGCACTGCGGCCAGAATTGCCGGAGGATGTCGAGTACAACCAGTGTGGAACGATTTGGGTTGCGGCTGATGAAGAGGAGTTGGCCGAGGTGCGCCGCAAACATGTTTACTATTCGGAGCGCGGGGTTCCAACGACCGTGCTCGACCCGCGGGCCTTGCGGCAACTGGAGCCCAACCTTCGTGAAGGCCTGGCCGGCGGTCTTCTGGTTGCCGAAGATATCGTAGTAAATCCGCCGTGCGCGGCGCGTTTTCTGATGGAGCGGGCGCAGAAACATGGGGCGGAGATTCGGATGGGCACTTCCGTCGTACAGATGGGGCAAGGGCGGGTAAGGTTGTCCGATGGCGCCGAGATCGAGGGCGGGATTATTGTGAATGCTGCGGGAGCCTGGGCGCCGGAGCTGACCAGTGGCGTCGCGATCAAGAAGCGCAAGGGGCATCTGGTAATCACGGAACGTAATCCTGATTCCGCGTTTTTGCGGCATCAACTGGTGGAACTGGGATACTTGAAGAGCGCGCACTCGGTGGCCGGCGATTCGGTCGCGTTCAACGTGCAGCCGCGGCGGTCAGGGCAGATTCTGATCGGGTCATCGCGGCAGTACGGAGCGGAACACAGAGATGTGGACCAGGAAATACTTGCGCGGATGCTGGCGCGCGCGCGGGAATATATGCCGGGGCTGGGAGCAATCTCGACGGTGCGCGCCTGGACGGGATTCCGCGCGGCCACGCCTGACAAGTTGCCGCTGATTGGTCCGTGGCCGGGAGATCCGTCGATTTTTCTGGCGACGGGGCATGAGGGGCTAGGGATCACGACGTCACTGGGCACGGCGAGAATCCTCGTGGATCCGATTACCGGGACGAAATCAGAAATTCCGATTGAGCCGTATTGGCCGTCGCGTGCGGTGAGTTGACACAGGAGAATCTCGATGAACTGGAAGGGCGTGATGCCCGCGATTACCGCCTGCTTTCATGACGACCTGAGCATTGATCACGGGTTCGTGGCGGAACACTGCCGCTGGCTTCTGGACAATGGATGCGCGGGCATCGTTGCGCTGGGATCGCTGGGAGAAGGCGCAACTTTGGCGTTTGAAGAAAAGCTGGCAGTGCTGCGCATTTGCGTCAAGGCGATTGGCGGGCGCGGACCGGTGGTGGCGGCGATTTCGGCACTGTCGACTTCCGAGGCGGTGGCGCTGGCAAACGCCGCGACCGATCTGGGTTGCGACGGGCTGATGGTTCTGCCGCCGTATGTATACAGAGGCGACTGGCGCGAAATGAAAGCGCATGTGGCCGCCGTCTTCAACGCCACGCCGCTGGCCTGCATGCTCTACAACAATCCGGTCGCTTACGGAACCGATTTTCTGCCGGAGCAGATTCGCGAGTTGGCAGGGGAGCACGAGAACCTGGCGGCGGTGAAAGAATCCAGCACGGATGTGCGAAGAGTGTCGGCGATCCGTGCGTTGCTGGGTCAGCGGCTGGAGATCTGCGTGGGCGTGGATGATGCCGTGCTGGAAGCGATTGCAGTGGGCGCAACCGGATGGATCGCGGGGCTGGCGAACGCGTTGCCACGCGAATCGGTGGAACTGTTCAACTGCGGTATAAACGGGGAGAAAGACAAAGCGTTCGAGTTGTACCGTTGGTTCCTGCCGTTGCTGCGGATGGACACGGTTCCTAATTTCGTTCAACTGATCAAACTGGTGCAGGCGGAAGTAGGGATTGGGAATTCGCGGGTGCGCCCACCGCGGCTGGAATTGGTGGGGAAGGAACTTGAACACCACAAGAAACTTATTCATGCCGCACTACAGTCGCGGCCTCAGGCTGTGGGAAGTCTTGCTTTGCGGAGATAAGCGCTGGTGTCTTCATCCATGACAAAACTAGCAGGGCGGTCGCTGATTGGATTTCGTGAAGGCGCCGGGACGGGCGACGCAGTGTACGCCGTGAATCCCGCGACAGGCGAGCGCTTGCAGCCGGGATTCATTCCTGCGACGGCGGAGGATGTGGACCTCGCGGTCCGGCTGGCGGCGGAGGCTTTCGAGGTCTACCGGCGGGTTTCAGGACGCGACCGCGGAGCGTTCTTGCGAGCGGTTGCGGCGAAGATCGAGGCGATCGCCGGGGACGTAATCGAGCGTGCCGCTCTGGAAACGGCTCTACCGCAGGCACGGCTGCAAGGGGAAACGGCGCGCACTTGCGCGCAGCTTCGATTGTTTGCGCAGGTCGCGGAAGAGGGATCGTGGGCGCAGGCGCGCATCGACCACGGCGATCCGGATCGCAAGCCTGCGCCGAAGCCCGACATTCGGTCGATGCTGCGACCGCTGGGGCCGGTGGGGGTGTTTGGTGCGAGTAATTTTCCGTTGGCATTTTCAGTGGCCGGCGGAGACACCGCGTCTGCGCTGGCGGCCGGCAATACGGTGGTCTTCAAAGCTCATCCGGCGCATCCTGGCACCAGCGAGTTGGTGGGTCGCGCGGTGCAGGAAAGCGTTCGAGAATGCGGCTTGCCTGAAGGTGTGTTCTCGCTACTGTTTGATAGTGGCACGCGCGTGGGAACCGAACTGGTGAAGCATCCTCTGGTGCGGGCAGGAGCGTTTACCGGATCACGCGGCGGGGGCAGGGCTCTCATGGATATGGCGGCGGCGCGGCCGGAGCCGATTCCGTTTTACGCGGAGATGAGCAGCACCAATCCCGTGTTCATCCTGCCAGGGGCTTTGCGGGAGCGTGGCGAGAACCTTGCCGCCGGCGTGCATGCGTCGTTCACCATGGGAGCCGGGCAGTTCTGCACCAAGCCGGGCATGGTGTTTGTGCCGCAGGGCTCCGACGCGACGGACTTCGTGCGGAAGTTGCAGGAGTTAGTGGCGGCGGCGCCACCCTGTCATCTGCTGACGAAGACGATTCACGCTTCGTATGACTCGGCGATTACGGGGCGCAAGAACCATGCTTCGGTCAGGATGGTTGCCACGGGTGCGCCGGCGGCGGATGCGGGGTTCGCTGTCAGCGCTGCGCTGTTTGAAACGGATGCAGCGTCGTTTCTCGGCGCCCATGGGTCCGAACTGGATGGGGAAATCTTTGGCCCGACTACTCTGCTGGTGCAGCACTCGGGCCGCGATCAGGTTCTGACGATTGCCCGCGGTCTTGAAGGGCACTTGACGGCGACGATTCATGGCACGGAGCAGGATCTGCGCGAGTTTGCCGATCTGATTGCGATTCTCGAAAACAAGGTCGGGCGGCTGGTGTTCAACGGATTTCCGACGGGCGTTGAAGTCACGCACGCCATGGTTCATGGAGGGCCGTATCCCTCGACATCGGATGGGCGGTCTACGTCGGTGGGATCGCAGGCGATTTTCCGGTTTGCGCGGCTGGTCTGTTATCAGGGCTTTCCCGACGGCGCGTTGCCCGATGCTGTGAAGGAGGGAAATCCGCTGGGCATTTGGCGGATGGTCGATGGGGAAATGTCGCGATCGGGTTCGGGCGCCTGAGTCGAACTCCACAGGGCCTGAAGGCCTGCGCTTCCCGAATGCAACGCGGCCTTGAAGGGCCGCTCTTCCACCTCTCAGATTCAGCTCGTCTCAGATCTGGCACGTCTCAAGTCTTGCGTATCTCAGATCAAATCTGGCATATCTCAGATCTGGTAGTCGACGTCTTCCATGATTCTTTGCAGTGAATCGGAGAGCGGTTCGCTTGCCACGCCCGAACCTTCAAGTTGCTGCACTCTCTCGCGCAGCTTGTCCATTTCGGCAACTACCGCGGCCAAGGCCTCCGAGAGCGGGTCGTTGATCTGTTTGGGATCGGTGATGACCACGCGTTTGCCTTCGCGGAAGATGATGTGTCCGGGCACGCCGACAACGGTGGAGTCAGCGGGAACGTTCCGCAGCACGACTGAGCCGGCGCCGATGCGGCAGTTCTTCCCGACCGTAATGTTGCCGAGGATTTTCGCGCCATCGCCGACGACCACGCCGTCTTCGATCGTAGGATGGCGCTTGCCGCGCTCTTTGCCCGTGCCGCCCAGGGTCACGCCCTGATAGAGCGTGACGTCGTCGCCGACGATTGCGGTCTCTCCGATCACGACGCCCATGCCGTGATCGATAAATAACCGGCGGCCGATCGTTGCTCCGGGATGAATTTCGATTCCGGTCAGGTGACGCGCGACCTGCGACAGCCACCGGCCCAGCAGAAAGAGACGATGACTCCACAGCCAGTGGTTTACGTGGTAGAACCACACGGCGTGCAGCCCGGCATAGCACAGGTAAACTTCGAGGCGGGACTTGGCCGCGGGATCGTGCGACAGCACGTTGGCCACGTCTTCGCGAATTCGCGCTAGCAGGTGCGGCATAGATTACGTTTTCGCTATCTGCGTAAAGATCAGGCCGGCAGCGCCGCCGTGGGAATCTGCAACGCTTTGTCGCGCAGCTCCTGAAAAAGAATACTGCTCAAATAGCGTTCGCCGAAAGATGGCAGAATTGCCACGATCAACTTCCCTGCATTCTCCGCGCGCTTCGCCACTTTTAAAGCGGCAACCACGGCAGCTCCGGAGGAGATCCCGACCAGGAGTCCTTCTTCGAGCGGCAGGCGACGAGCCATCGCAATGGCATCGTCATTGGTTACGGTGATGACTTCGTCGATGTAGTCGCGGCGCAGGATGCTCGGAACGAACCCGGCGCCGATGCCCTGAATTTTATGCGGTGACGGTTTGCCGCCGGAGAGAACTGGGCTGTCAGCGGGCTCGACGGCCACGGCTTTGAACGAAGGCTTCTTCGGTTTGATGTATTCGCAGATTCCGGTGATCGTGCCGCCGGTACCGACGCCGGAGACGAGAATGTCGGCGCGGCCGTCGGTGTCATCCCAGATTTCTGGGCCGGTAGTTTCGAAGTGAATCTTGGGGTTGGCGGGGTTGTCGAACTGCTGCAGCATGTAGGCATCGGGGGTGCTGGCCAGAATCTCTTTGGCTTTAAGAATGGCTCCGGTCATGCCGCGCGGGCCGGGAGTGAGAATGATTTCCGCGCCGAAAGCGAGCAGAAGCACGCGGCGCTCCAGGCTCATGGTGTCGGGCATGGTGAGGATGAGTTTGTATCCCTTGACGGCAGCAACGAAAGCGAGGCCGATGCCGGTGTTGCCACTGGTGGGCTCGATGAGCACGGTTTTGCCGGGATGAATCTTGCCCGCGCGCTCGGCCTCGGCAATCATGCTGACGCCGATGCGGTCTTTCACGCTGCCCACGGGATTCTGGCTTTCGAGTTTGGCCACCACTTCGGCGACGCAACCTTCGGTTACTTTGTTCAATCGCACGAGCGGAGTGTGGCCGATCAGTTCGGTGACGTCTTTTGCGATTCTCATGTCGCGTCGTCCTCCATAGGCGCGCGGATTTCAGCTGCCTGTTTCGTCCCGTAATACTACCAACAGAGCAGCAGGGATGGGTTCGGCAGGCTTTAAGGTGCCGGGGACGAGGGCGGAGGTGCTGTGAAAAGGGCCGCGAGCGAGATCGCTGGCGCGGCCCGATAGATGACTATCTTTTCGGTCAGCGGTGCGTCAGTCCGTAGGTCACAGCGCCGGCGGAGCTTCCGATGTTGACCAGAAAAGTAGCACGCTCGAGCTTGTGATGGCCCGTCTTGTGGAAGAAGTAGCCGACGCCGATCACGCCAACGGTTTCCCCGACAAAATTCACGGCGAGTCCCGTAGAGGAGTGGCCGAACACCCGAACCACGGGATTCAGTTCCTGTCCACCACTCTGCAGGTTGGCGCGAGTCACGGCAAAGTCGGCACCATTCAGGGCCGCGGCGGCGATGATCAGGATGCGGTTCTGAGTATTAAAGAACTTGTGCTCGGGATGCACGCTCGATTGGGCGATGACGGCCGGGGTGACAACAGGTGGCACGAAGGCGACCGGCGAAGCAGGATCGAGCGACGGAGTGGGCGCGTCCGGCAGTGGGGCTGAAGCCAGCAGCGTCTGGGCATGCACGGCTGGAGCGAAAGCAGCGAACATTCCCGCGGTGAACACTCCTGCGGTGAACAGTCCCGCGGCGGCGGTCATGCGGAAGAAGGTCACACGGAGTAACGTCGAGCGAAGTAACTTGAGTAATCTGCGGGAAGTCATAAGAGCCCGCCGGGATTCGGCGCGGCGCTTACATAGGGGCAAGCAGGCGGCCACGCAGCCAACATTAGACTAGGTGCAAACCGCTCACAATGAACTCGTTAGCTTCTATCTTTCATGAGAAGCGAGGGCGGCTGTGCATTGTTTTGCAGATATCTCCGGGGATTTACCTCTGGCAAATCGGCGCTCCTACTTTTTGTAAACAACACCGCCCTTCATCACGAAGGCAACGTTTTGCAGCACGCTGATGTCTTGCAGCGGATCACCTGACACGGCGATTACGTCGGCGAAATAGCCGGGTTCCAGGGCGCCGATTTGACCGTCCCATCCCAGCAACTTCGCGCCATTCTGCAGATCGGCCTGCAGCACCGACAGCGGCGACATGCCGTAGTTCACCATCAGCACGAACTCGCGGGCCTGCGTGCCGTGGGGAAACGGGCCTACGTCGGAGCCTACCGCCATGGGCACACCGGCCTTGACCTGCTTCTTGAATTCCTGCACTTTCACGTCGAGCATCTGACGCTCGTGCGCACCGCGCTCGGGCGTGGAAGCGTGCTCGGCGAAATATTCGAAGATGGTAAAAGTCGGAACGGCGACAATCTGCTTTTCCTTCATGAGCCGCATGGTCTCGTCGCTGAGCTGATTGGCGTGGTCGATGGACGCCACTCCCGCCTGCGCGGCATAGAGCGTTCCGGGCTCTCCGGTGGCGTGGACCGCGACGCGGCGGCCAATGCGCGCGGCTTCTTTCACCGCGGCTTCCAGTTGCGGCTCAGTGTACTGATAGGGAGTCGAGAATTTTCCGTCGCGAAGCGAGTCCGCTCCGGTTTCGTAAATCTTGATGAAGTCCGCGCCTTCCTTGAATTGCTGCCGCATGACGGCGACTAGTTCGTCGGCGTTGTTGGCGTAATCAGCGTTCGACAGAACGTGCTGGGCGGGGTTGTAGCCGATGGCGTCTTCATGGCCACCGAGAATGTTGATGGCGTTGCCGCTGATGCGCAGGCGCGGGCCGGGGATGCGGCCTTCATCAATGGCATCGCGGACAGCAGTGTCGGCCGAGCCCGCGCCTTCGGTGCCCATGTCGCGCTCGGCGGTGAAGCCGGCCATCAGGTCGTCGCGAGCGGCGAGTGTGGCTGTGATCGTGCGCTGCGGCACAGATTCCTGCACGGTCTGGAGATCTTCGGCGCCGGGATGAAGGAAGAGATGGATGTGAGCATCGATCAAGCCGGGAAGAAGTGTGCGGTCGCCGAGATCGATGACTTCGGCGCCAGCCGGATGCTTGACCAAAGTCCCCACTTCGACAATTCGTTCACCCTGTACCAGGATTTCCCCGGGCTTAAGGATGCGGCCAGCCTTGACGTCGAGCAGGCGCGCCGCATGCAGCACGATGGGATGTGCTGGCACAGGCTGAGACTGGCCTGCAGAGTTCGCGACGAAAGCCAACCACAGAAGAGGGATCGAGGCGAGGGCGAGGCTTCTTATGTTCATATCGCCCGCGATGGTAACACTTGGAATTGCCCGATGCTACACAGCTCGGATCGGCGCGCGCGTGAGCACCAGCACAAATCTGTTCCGGTTGGTTATGATCTTTTCGCAGTGACCTTAACCGGTCCATCGAGGTGACTATGCTGCAGGGCCAGACCGCTCTGGTAACCGGAGCCAGCCGTGGCATCGGGAAGGAAATTGCGCTGGAGCTGGCGCGTAATGGCTACCGCGTTGCGGTGAACTATTACAACGATCCTGCGCCTCTGGTGGATGCCGCCATCGCTGAGATTCGCGCCTTGCCAGGGGAAGTACTCCCTGTCGAGGCGGACATCCGCTCCAGCGGCCAGGTGGCGGCCATGTTCGATCGCGTCATCAGCGCGTTTGGGCGACTCGATCTTCTGGTCAACAACGCCGGAGTGCAGACTTGGAAGCCGCTGCTCGAAGTGACTGAGGAAGAGTGGGACCTGGTCGTCGACACGAACCTGAAAGGTTGTTTTCTGTGCACGCAACAGGCGGCGAGGCACATGAAAGAGCATGGCGGAGGGTCAATCGTAAATCTCGGCTCGGGCTGCAACAAGCTTGCGTTTCCGTCACTGGTGGCTTATACGGCGAGCAAGGGAGGCATTGAAATGTTCACCAAAGAAGCTGCGGTCGAGTTGGGGCCCTATGGAATTCGAGTGAACTGCATTGCTCCGGGATCGATTGAGTCGGAGCGCACGCGAAAGGAAGATCCGGACTATGCGGGCACGTGGTCGAAGCTGACGCCTTTGGGTCGTGTAGGCACAGCCGCGGACATTGCGCCAACAGTCGTTTTTCTCGCCAGCAAGGGTGCATCGTTCATCAGCGGGCAGACCATCTGGATTGATGGAGGGCTATTCACGAAGGCGCAATGGCCGTATAAGAAGTGAGAGGGCGTTTGCTGCGGGGCGGCACGAAGGCGGTGCTCGTAGTACACTTTTCGGCATGATGCCACGACGCCTCGTTCCGGTATACGTCATCGCTCTCGTTCTCGCCGCCTGCGGACCGCTTCTTGCGCAGTCCTCAAAACACAATCCTGGAGTTCAGCAGAAAGCTTTCGGCACACAGGGCGGGAGGCCCGTCAACTTGTACACACTCACCAACGCTAACGGTGTTGAAGTCGATGCGATGAATTATGGCGGCATTATCGTTTCTATCCGTGTGCCGGACCGCAAAGGGCAGATCGCCGATATTGTCCTCGGCCACGAGACGCTCGACGGTTATATTCCGAATCCTCCATACATTGGGGCGGTGGTCGGACGCTACGCCAACCGAATTGCCAACGGTACTTTCACCCTTGACGGCAAGACTTATACGTTGCCGAAGAACGACGGCCCCAACACCCTGCACGGCGGTGTCGACAAAACTTTCAACAAGGTTGTCTGGGAGGGCGAGCCGCTGAAGGGGAAGACTGGCGTGGCATTCACCTATCTCAGCAAGGACGGCGACGACGGCTTTCCCGGCAACATGAAGGTTAAGGTGACGTATACGTTGACCGACAACAACGAACTGGTTCTCGACTACGAGGCGACGACGGATAAGACCACGGTCCTGAATCTCAGCCAGCACAGTTATTTCAATCTGGCGGGAGAAGGCACGGGCGACATTCTGAATCACGAAATCATGATTAACGCCGACCGATTCACTCCGGTCGATAAGACTCTTATCCCGACGGGCGAGCTTCGTCCGGTGAAAGGAACGCCGCTTGATTTCACAACCTCGACCAGAATCGGCGCGCGCATCGACGACAGCTACGAGCAGATCGTCCTTGGCCACGGGTACGACCACAACTGGGTGATCAACCGCAAGGGCGCCGGCCTCACGCTGGCGGCGCGGGTCTACGAGCCCACCAGTGGACGTGTGATGGAAGTTTCAACGACGCAGCCTGGGGTTCAGTTCTACTCGGGAAACTTCCTTGACGGCACTGTCACTGGAAAACATGGGCACGTGTATAAGCGCCGATTCGGCTTGTGCCTAGAGACACAGCACTTCCCCGATTCGCCGAATCATCCGGACTTTCCGAGCACGACGCTGAAGCCGGGGGAGACGTTTAAGTCGGAGACGGTGTTTAAGTTTTCGACAAAATAGGGTCGATCATCATAGGGTCGATCATCATAGGGTCGATCATCGGTGGTCATCTGCCCGCCGGCTGTGATCGGAGGCAGATGCTTAAGCTCGATCTAATTCGCCTAATGGAAGAACACTTAGACATCGCTTAATTTGCAGAGGAATCTCATCCCCTGCTGCCTTGTGCAAATGCCATTCCTGGTGGGATTCGCGCAGCCGGTTTGCCTTTTGCAGGCGTGGACATCCCGGCAGACATTGGCACTCCGCTTGCACATCCTCAAGCCGTGAGCAACTCCGACCCGCGCGATCCGACCGAAGACCTCGCACGAAAACGCCCACGAGTTCGGGACGTTCAAGGCCGGGCTCTCTCCACGCCGAAAACCGCCCTCAGCCGTTCAATGAAGGACGCTATCAAGCGCTTCCGCTCCATGGAGAGCCTCCTGCTCTCTGCCGGGACCATCGACGATCGCCTCTTGTGCGATTTTCGCGCCGCTGTGAATCGCGTTCGCAATGCCGCCTGGGGAGTGCAGCAATATGTGAGCCGGAAGGAGGTCGGGCAGGATCCCGCGATGGTTTTGAAAATCATCGCTGGAGACCGTATCCGCGCCGCCTACAGCCTGTGTCAAACCATCAGCGACGATCTGAAACGCCCTGACCTCGACTTCCAGGCTGGCAGTCTGGTGGCGCTTCAGGAAGCCGCCCACAAGCTGGGTGCGGACGTCGGGCTTGCGCTGCAAAACATGAAATAACCAAACCCGATTACGAACCTACTCTCCGCGCAGCTCTTCCACCAGTGCTTTTTCGACGTTGCGGCAGTGTTCTGGCTTGAGCTTCGTTCCCGCTGACGTCAGATAGAAAGTGTCAATCGCCATCTGCCCCTCGGTATCGATCAACGCGATTTCAATGTTGCATTTCTGATCCGACAGGCAGGACGCGATGCGATGCAGCAGCCGCGGACGATCCTGCGTAATCACCTGCAGCAGCGTGCTGGTCGACGAGGATGAATCATCGAATTCGATCTTCGTTTCTACTTTTACCTTCGCGATCGCGCCCTTCTCGGCGCGCTGGCGGTCACGCAGCATCTTTTCGAGATCGGCCTCGCCCAGCAGCACGCTGGTCACGCTGCGCGTGAACCGCTCCCACTCGGAAAGATTCAGCTCCAGAGTGCGGAAGCGGTCGGTAAAGTAAAGTGTGTCGACCACCGTTCCGGCCTGATTCGAAAACGCGTTGGCCTTCACGATATTCATGCCCCACGCGGCCAGCACGCCCGAGAGCTTGGCAAACAGAGAAGGACGATCGCGGGTGACCAGCGTCAACTCGTACCAGTGCCGCCCGCGTTTCAACTCGACCTGCACCGGATCAGTGCCCAATTCGTCGGCCATGCCCATGTGCCGCATGACTTCCTCGGCGGAATGGACCAGCAAATATCTCTGGGGAAAACCTTCCAGAAAACTTTTGAACTTGCTGCTGGTCACCGGGGCGAGAGAGCGCAGACGCGCCAGCTTTTCGTCATTGACATCGGCGTGCACGCGCTGGTCGGCACTGCGGTTCAGGTAATTCTCGGCGCCCATGTAGAGTTGCCAGACGTTTTCAGCCTTCCACGGAGTCAGGGCCTCGGGGTTCACCGCCTTGATGTCGGCGTAAGTCAACAGGGTGAGCATCTTCAGCCGCTCGGGCGTTCCCATCTTTTCCGCGAATGCCGCCACTGTCTCGGGATTGAAAATGTCGCGGCGCAATGCGGCCGACAACTCCAGGTGGCTCTCGATCAGGAACAGTACCTCGGCTCGCTCCCTGGGATCCATGTCGAGGCGATCCATGGCGCGGCCGGCAATTTCCAGGCTGGCTTCCACATGATTGCCGCCCGGCACGCCCTTGCCGGTGTCGTGCAGCAGCAATGCGAGGTAGAGCAGTTCGGGATCCTCGAGTTCGCCGAGGAGTTCGGCGTAGCGTTTGTCCCACTCGGACTGTGATTGCTTCAGCCGGTGCAGGCTCTCGATCGCCAGAAAGGAATGTTCGTCCACGGTGAAGCGATGGTAGAAATCGCGCACCACCAGCGAGTCGATAAGATTCAATTCCGGCAAGAGCAAAGTCAAAAGCCGCAACGAATGCATGGCCCGCAGCGCGTCGGCGGCGTGGGGCTGCAGGAGCGTCTCCTGCAGGTAGAGCCAGAGTTCCGCGCCCCGGGGCGGCATGGATGCGAGGGCCGGAAGCGCTTGTTCGATGCGGTATTCGGTGGTCGCGCTCAGCTTCACGCCGTGGTGGGCCATGAAATGGAACAGCCGCAGCAGGACTTCAGGATCCTGCAGCGCCGAAGGCTGCTGTAGAAAGATGAGCCCGTCCACGACGGAGAAATCCGGCGTGGTAAGCCGCGAACGCCAGCTCTGCACCTGACGGTAAAGCGCCGACCAGGCTTCAGGAATTTCTTCCAGCAGTTGCGTGACGGTGCGCTGCACGGCACGGGCGTGGCCGAAATAAATCCGCATCCAGTCGGCCGCCGAAAGCTCCGCAGAATCGGCGCCGGGCACGGCAACGGACTGTGTTTCCTCGGCCGCTTCGTCAGGCGCGGCATCTTCAGGCGTTCCTTCAAAAATTGAAGTTCCAACCTTGCGCGCGGCGGCTTCGTCCTGCGCCTCCCAGCTCAATGTGTTGTCATCTCGCCCGTGGCGGAAGTGCAGAAAGCAGCGGGCCGACATCAGAAAATCCAGCGCGGCGTCGAGTTGCTTGCGTACTGGAGGGCGCAGCGGGCTCGCGTCCGGCCAGTCGTGCAGCTTGTCGATGGCCGAAATCAGTGCGAGCCAGCAGGCCACGTTGCAGTCGCGCAATCCGCCCGGCGCTTCCTTCAGGTTCGGCTCCAGGTGATACAGCGTCATGCCGAATTTGGAATGGCGCTCGCGCGTCACCTCGGCCAATCCCTGCAGCAACGCCTTGGACTCGCGCATGACCAGCTTGGGGATGACCTTGTCGTGAAGCCGCCGGAACAAATCGTGATCGCCGGCGAGATAGCGGCAGTCGAGGAGAGAAATGGTGAACTCAGTATTGTTGGGATCGTAACGGTCACACTCAGCCAGCGTGCGCGACGCTGGACTCAGTTTCAAGCGCAGGTCCCACAATTCCTGTGAGAAGCGGCGAACGGGATCCTTGAAAGCTTGCTCCGCGTTGCGATCTGCAAAGAGAAAAAGCAGATCGATATCGGAATAGGGGAACAACCATCCGCGGCCGAATCCTCCGGTGGCCAGCAAGGCAAAGCTGGCCGGCTTAGCGGGATCGGGCGAAATGATATCGCGCCATAGCCGCGCCAGAACGTCTTCCACTAGCCGGGTACGTTGCGCCACGGCGGCGCGCCCGTCTCCCGATGCCTCGAACTCCCGCTGAATGCGAGCAGATTCTTCGCTGAGGGAACCCCGTAATTCGCTGATCAATGACGACGCTGCCATGATGAAAGTTTTCACCCGGTGACGCGCGCCACTGGGGAAGGCCGCTACAGCCGTTGCCGGTTCCATGCATTCCGGCTGAGTCCCGGCATGACTTGCGAACGCCCTGATGAAAGCCCGCCGCGTTAGCGCGCTACAAAGCTCCCTCGCCGCGCTCATCATTGCGGATGCGAATCGCCTCATCCACGCGGGAGCGAAAAATCTTTCCGTCGCCTATTTTGCCGGTGCGGGCCGCGGTCAGGATGGCCTGCTCCGCCTTTTCCACCAAAGCATCGGGCAGCACCATCTCGATCTTCGTCTTGGGAATCAGATCGACGCTGTACTCACGCCCGCGGTAGACCTCGGTGTGGCCCTTCTGGCGCCCGTGCCCTCGCACCTCGATCACGGTCATGCCTTCGACGCCGATTTCATGCAGCGCAGTTTTTACCGCTTCCAGCTTGGAGTTCTGAATGACTGCCTCGATCTTGGTCATCATGTCGTCAAGTCCTGTTTTGCGTTCTTCATATCGTCACCGCGTTTATGCTCCAGCAATTTCTGGCAGCTTCGACGCGGGCACTCCCTAATCATAGCCCTCTTCACCGTATTGAGAGGCTCGACAGGCATTTCTACTCCCAAAACAGGCGATCGTTCCCATTCCAAGACCGCCTCACTCTACCGTTCGCGGGCGGTCTCACGGAAATCGAAACTATTTATCGTGCCTATCAGGTTTTGTTATTGAATTGCTGGCCCCGCCGCTGGCTTCGCCGGAACCGGGGGCTTGGCGAACTTCGCATCGTCGACCGGAACGTTCTGTTTTACTTCGGTCACCTGGACCGTGAACCGGCCACTCGGCCGCGCCAGTGTCCAGCGGTAAGGAATCTTCACTCCGTTGGTGTCGCGGTAATCCGCATAATCGATCTGCGTGGGAAGCAGACCGAGCGCGGTATCCGCATAGCGCACCAGGCGCACCAGCAATCCGGACTGCTCGTCAAAATATAACTGGAGCGGAGGCTTACCCTCGCTCTGGCCCACGACCTCGTAGGCCTCGTGGTCGCCGATTTTTTCCGCGCCTTGAAGCTTCACTTCTTTGAACATCGGCCTCAAATGCGTGGCGAGGTGGAGATCCGCGTCGATTGCCGCCGCATCGAGTTCGCCGCCGTGCATCTCGCGCGCTCCCGGGCGACCTGGCGAGACCAGCCACCCGTCGTGACCGTCGAAGGCGGTGATGCTATCGCCGTCCGGCATGTGCGTGAACGATATGCGCTTGTCGGGATCCTTCGAATAAATATCGATGGGCAGCGACTTGCCGCCAAAGTCGATCGTGCCCGTCATAATGCGGCTGGTCACCTTGTTGATGGCCGTCGCGCCGCCGACAGCCTGGACATATTTGTCGAGCAGTTG
>JBEKRY010000016.1:0-45939 GCA_049517555.1 Candidatus Sulfotelmatobacter sp.
CCATCTGCTCGATTGTTCTTTCTCCGGAGACAACCGCTCCGGTATCGATGTCGATGATGTCGTGCATGCGTTGCGCCAAATCTGAGTTGGTGGAAAGTTTCACGACCGGGGCGATGGGATTTCCGGTCGGCGTGCCCAGCCCGGTGGTGAACAATACTACGCTCGCTCCGGCGCCGACCTGTGCCGTGACGCATTCCACATCGTTGCCCGGCGTGCATTGCAGATTCAGACCGGGTTCGGCGGAGTACTCGGGATAGTCGAGAACAGCGGTCACTGGCGACGTGCCGCCCTTTTTCGCGGCTCCGGCGGATTTCATGGCGTCGGTTAACAATCCATCGCGCATATTGCCGGGCGAAGGATTCATGTCGAAGCCGGAGCGCACGGCGGCGGCGCGAGCGGCATAGTCGCGCATCAGTTGGATAAAACGATTGCCGACGGATTTGCCCGTGCCGCGGTCGATGAGCTCCTGCTCCACTCCACACAGCTCAGGAAATTCCGAGAGAATCGTTCGGGCTCCAAGGGCGGCGAGCAGGTCGGCAGCGTGTCCAATTGCCGGATTTGCGGAAATGCCGGAAAAGCCGTCTGACCCTCCACACTTGAGGCCCACGCACAAACCGGAGAGCGGTGCGGGACTGCGCTGAGCCTTGTTGGCTTCGACCAGCCCGAGAAATGTTCGCCGAATGGCCTCTGACATCATTGCGGCTTCCGAACCACTGCGCTGCTGCTCGAGGATGAACAGCGGCTTATCGAAGTTGGGATCTCGCTTGCGAAGTTCGTCGCGAAGGATTGCGATCTGCGCATGCTGGCAGCCCAGGCTCAAGACGGTTGCGCCGGCAACATTCGGATGGTGAATGTAGCCGGCGATGAGTCCGCAGAGATTGTTGGAATCCTCGCGTGTTCCGCCACAGCCGCCTTCATGCAGCAAAAACCGGATGCCATCGACATTCTCAAAAAGCCGGCTGCGTTGGGCCGGAACCGCATCCGCAAAAAAGGCGTGAAGGTCGATCTTTTCCGTTTGCCCGTCGCGATACAGTTGCGCGAGGTCGGCAACCTGTTGGCGGTAGAGCTGGGGCGCAGCGAAGCCCAGTTCTTCTTCGAGGGCCTGCTTGAGAACCTGAATATTCTTGTTCTCGCAAAAAACCAAAGGAACAACCAGCCAATAGTTTCGCGTGCCCACTTGACCGTCGGAGCGGCGGTACCCCAGAAATGTTTTGTCCTTCCAGCGGGAAACATCGGGCGGCTTCCAGTGAAATTCGCCCGACTGCTCGCGAAAGGGTGCGGCCTGATGTCGGATGTTGCTGACCGTCAGTAATTCACCGGCCGCGATGGGCGTCGCGGCCCGGCCCACCAGAACACCGTACATGATGACGTCGTCGCCGACGGCGAGGTCTCGCATGGCGAACTTGTGTTTAGCGCGGACATTCGTCGCGAGAACATAAAACTGTCCTGAGAATTCGACTCGTTCGCCGGCTTTCAGGTCGGTGAGGGCGATCAAAACGTTATCACGGGAATCGAGTTGGAGAACGGTGCGATGCATTGCGGATTTCGGAAGCCCCTCCAGAGTATTGCGACCTGCGATTGCAGCCGCTCATTATGCTCGGTCATTGTAAAGCATTCGTCCTAATGCGCTCTTTAAGATGTATTCGTGGCCCGAAGCGTCACGAGAATTCTCACCAATCCGTGAATCGCCAGAACTGTCGAGCGTTTCCTCCGAGCACGTTGTCTCGGTCATCTCGCTTTTGCGCGAGCAAGTAGGCCTTCACGACTTCAATCGCGCGGGCATATGACGCGGCCACCAGACATACGGGCCAGTCGGAGCCAATCATCAGCCGATCCGCGCCGAACGATTCAAACGCAACGTCGAGAAACGGGATGATCTGCGCGGGTTCCCAATGTTCCCATTCAGCTTCGGTGACCAATCCCGAGAGTTTGCAAAATACATTCGGGAATTCGGCCAGCCGCTTGATACCTTGCGCCCAGAAATCGATTGCACCGCTCCTGATCGGCGGTTTGGCAAGATGATCGAGAACAAATCGCTGGCGCGGAAAGCGCTTCACAAATTCGGCGGCTACCGGAAGATGCTTGGTGTAAATGAGGATGTCATAAGCAAGATCGAACTCTTCAAGCGCGGAAATGCCATGCAGAAAGTCCGGCCTCAGCAGGAAGCGATCGTCAGGCTCACTTTGTACCACGTGGCGGACTCCGACGAGCTTCGGATTCCCACACAGGACTTTCAATTGCGATCGAATATTCGGCGACCGCAGATCGACCCATCCCACCACTCCGAGAATCCAGGGTGAGCGCTCGGCCAGTTCGAGGAGCCACCGAGTCTCTTCGAGCGTCTGGCACGCTTGGACTGCAACAGATCCGTGAAAACCGCTGTTGTCCAGTTCGAGCTTCAGATCGTTCGGCAGAAAATTACGGCGCAGCGCGGCCATGGAATCGTCGATCCAGTCATATTCGGCGGGATTGTAAATCCAAAAGTGCTGATGAGCGTCAATGAGCATATGTCGCGAATATGTGTGGTGATTATCTCTCGTGCGGGCATTGTCTCACGCCGGTGTCTTATCGTTGCTCCACTTGCTCACAAAGGCGCAGAGACAGTCTGATGCGCGGGTGGTGTATTATCTTGCAACGTTGCGCTACCATCCAACGCGAAAGGTATTGGGGAGTTGACCTATTTCATGAAACCTGAGAGACGATTACTGCAAAGCCTTCCCAAAGTCCTTTTGCACGAGCATTTGGATGGAGTGCTGCGGCCGCAAACCGTAATTGAACTGGCTAGAGATGCAAAGTACACCGACCTTCCAACCGACGATCCCCAGGAGCTTTCCGAGTGGTTCTTTCGCGGAGCCAATCAAGGGAGTCTGACAAAATATCTGGAGGGTTTCGCGCACACCATCGCCGTCATGCAAACCGAGGAGGGACTGCAACGAGTTGCCTACGAACAAGCTGAAGACCTAAGTCGCGATGGAGTTATTTATTTTGAAACCCGGTTTGCTCCGGTTTTTCATACACACAAAGGACTGACCCACCAGCAGATTGTTTCGGCCGTGCTGAAGGGATTGGAACGAGGGCGAAAGGACTTCGGGATTTCCTCCGGCCTGATCATTTGTGCGATGCGCAACATGAACACCTCACTGGAAATGGCGGAACTGGCCGTGGATTTCCGGACGCGCGGAGTGGTCGGCTTCGATTTGGCCGGCGAAGAAGGCGGGTATCCCCCCAAAAAGCATGTGGATGCGTTTCACTACATCCAGCGTGAAAATTTCAACATCACGATTCACGCGGGCGAAGGGTATGGCAAGGAATCGATCTGGCAGGCGATCCAGTATTGTGGCGCGCATCGAATCGGTCACGGAACGCGCCTGATCGACGACATTGCGGTCGTGGACGGAAAAGCGGTGAAGCTGGGCGATCTGGCTCAATACGTGCTCGACAAGCGCATTCCCCTGGAAATTTGCCTGTTGAGCAACGTTCACACCGGCGCTACGCCCAGCCTGGCCGAGCATCCTTTCAAGATTCTTTATCAAGAGAAATTTCGCGTCACCCTGAACACCGACAACCGGTTGATGAGCCGTACCACCATGACAGAGGAATTTGAGGCGGCGGCCGAGGCATTCGGTCTGTCGGTGAACGACTTCGAGAAAATCACCATCAACGCGATGAAGAGCGCTTTCTTGCCATACAACGAACGCTGCGATTTCATCTATAAAGCCATCAAGCCCGGTTATGCGAAGATTCGCGAATCGATGATTCGACCGTGATTCGAGATTGATGAGCCGCGAATTGACCACTCGCGAATCTACAATTCGGGAATCGCCGGAGTGATTGCTTCGCTTTGAGACGATTTACGCGGAAATGGAGAGTGCATGTTCGGTGCTGCGAGGTGTCGGTGGCTCACGCTCGCCATGCTTGCGATCTGTGGTCGCTGTTTCTCGGCTCAAACCGCGGTGCGGTCCGGCGCTCCGATTAAAATTAAGGTCGTCGTGGTCGCGATGTTCGAGCGCGGCGAAGACACCGGCGATACTCCCGGCGAATTTCAGCTTTGGGTGGAGCGCGAGCATCTCGATGAGATTCTTTCACTGCCTGCTGGCTATCATCACCTGCGGATGAACAAAGACGGAGTCCTCGGCATGGTGACGGGTGTCGGAACCGCCAAGGCTGCGACGTCGGTGATGGCTCTGGGCCTTGACCCGCGTTTCGATCTCTCGAAAGCGTATTGGATTGTCGCCGGCATCGGCGGCGGAGATCCGGCGGACGTTTCGGTTGGGTCGGCGGTTTGGGCCGATCATGTGGTCGATGGCGACCTCGCGTTCGAAATCGATGCGCGTCAAATTCCCGCGAATTGGCCGACGGGCTATGTTCCTTTGCGGAAGGGCACGCCTTACGAGCAGCCAGCCGACGACCTCTACGGCGAGACCTACGCTTTGAACCCGGAGTTGGTGAACTGGGCCTTTCGCCTGACCCACGATGTGCCGCTCGCTGACTCCGATGCGTTGCGTAAATCGCGGGCACGCTTCACTGGCTTTCCAAACGCACTGAAACCACCCTTCGTGGCACGCGGCGACACCTTGTCGGCGAGCACCTTCTGGCATGGTTCGAAGATGGACGAATGGGCCAACGACTGGACTCGCTACTACACCGGCGGAAAAGGAAACTATATGGTTTCTGCCATGGAAGACTCCGGCACATTGCAGGCTCTCACATTTCTGAATCAGGCTGGGCGGGTCGATTGGCAACGGGTCCTGGTGCTGCGCACGGTCAGCAACTACGACCGTGAAGCTCCGGGTGTGCCGGCGACGGAGAGTCTGCAGGAAATGGTTTCCGGCAATTATTCGGCCTATATGCCTGCTCTTGAAGCGGCCCAGATTGTCGGAGATAAAGTGGTGCGGGATCTCGTGGAGCACTGGACGGAACGGGAATCGACCATTCCTCACGTTCCGTAATCGAAGACGAGTTCTGAACAATTCACTTGGACAAGGATGCGAGAGTTTCGGCGAGCACAAGTGTTCCGCGAACGATGTCTTCCGGCGCCGCGTACTCATCGGGCCGGTGGCTGTATCCATTGCGGCAGGGGATGAACAACATGGCGACCGGAGCAATTCGTGCGATGAATAGCGAATCATGGTAGGCGCGACTAACCATGGGAAGAAAATTCAGTTCGTGCTTACGGCAAGATTGGGAGAGTATTTCGATGATGGTTGGCGCACAATCGGCGGGCGCGTCGGCGTTCACTAATTCGATGTTGACCGATACGTTCCGCTCGGTTGCTATCGAAATGCATGTGGTTTTAATGTTGCTCATGACGTGGTCGCGGCGCTGAAGGTCGGTGTCGCGGATGTCGACACTAAGACGCACCCGGCTGGGAATACTGTTGACTGCGCTGGGAAATACATCGCAGATGCCTACGGTTGCGACCGTGTCAGTGGCTCCGCTGGTGCGCGCTGCGCTCTCAATTGCCAGAATCATCTCAGCTGCCGCGCAGAGAGCGTCGCGGCGGTCTGGCATCAAAACCGCGCCGGCGTGCCCACCCGAGCCCTCGCTCAAAATACGGAGACTGGCCGGTGCGGCGATTTTCGTAACAATGCCGAGAGGAATTTGCACCCGCTCCAGCAGCGGACCTTGTTCAATATGCAGTTCGACGAAGGCCTTGTAGTATCCGGCTGGTAACTTCACTTGTTCGAGTTCCTCGCCGAAGCCGGCCCCATGGCGCACTTCATCGAGCATGCCACCGTCTTTGTCGGTCAGCTTTCGCGCCGCGTCCGCAGAAAGCGTGCCTGATAGCAGCCTACTTCCGAGACACCCAATTCCAAATCGTGTCGGCTCTTCGGCAGTGAAAATCAGCAGTTCGATCGAATGCTTAGGCCGAAATCCGCGGCCCTGCAAAGCCCGGATGGCTTCCAGACCTCCGAGCACGCCGACGACCCCATCGTATTTTCCCGCGTTTGGGATGGCATCGATGTGCGAGCCCGTGCCGACCACCGGCGCAGACGGATCCGAACCATTCCAGCGCGCGAAGGTATTCCCGACGGGATCCTCGCGTACAGTGAGTCCGGCCTCCGCGCATCGTGCTTTCATCCAGGCGCGAGCTTTCAGATCGGAGGGGGTGAAAACAATTCGAGTTACGACCGGGGGCTCAGCCTCGGAAATCGAAGCCAACGCTTCGATTTCGGCAAGCATCCGATTTCGGTCGATCGTAAGCATCATGGATGCAAGCCTGCGAGCGGGTGGCGGTTCCAATCTTTGTAGATGAGATATTTTGCGGGCACCTTGCCGATTGCTCCGAACCATTGCGGGCACCATGGCCCCATCCAGATGAAATCTCCCGCGGTAACCGAATACCAGGAATCACCGAGCCGGTAGATTCCGCCGCCTTCGAGCATGATGAGCCCGTGCTCCATCACGTGCATTTCCACCATGCTCAGCGCCGCGCCAGGCTGATAGACCATGGTATTCACGGCGAAATCGAAACTCATCGCATCCGGTGGCTGATCGGGAAGCAGACATTTGACCTGCAAGCCGGGATCGTCACCGAGTGGATGCGAGGAAACCACATCTTCGCTGGAAATAATCAAATCCGGCGCCTTGGCTGAATCGAAAGCTTGATAGATCTTTTCGATAACGGCGAGACGGCTCACTTTCGTAGCGGTCACCCGATGATGCACTCCCTCGGGAATGTACGCATATCCATTCGCACTCAATTTCTTCGACTTCTTTCCGACCTCTAACTTCACGGCGCCTTCAATTACAAAGATAAAACGCTGAGCTGGAGTGTCGCCCAGTTCTCCACCCACTTCGAATTCAGCCGTATATTGAGTGAACCTGGCTCCTAGAGCCGGATTGACGTGCACAATCGCCGTGCACTTGCTCATGCCGGGCAGAGTGGTGCGCACAAAAGTATCTGGAGTCAACAGCAAGTGATTGGGTTGTTGCGAGCTGCGGGTCCAGCCGAGATTATGCACGGTGTGTCCTCTTGTAAAAGTTGGGAGCAGACGCAAGTTGATCGAGAAGGTGCATGCCGCAGGCGATCGCCTTCTCGACGTCATCCTCGGCGACCGATTCTGCCGGATCATGGCTGATCCCGCCGGGAGTTCGCAGAAAAATCATCGCGCTTGGAACCTTCTCGGCCATGATCATCGCATCGTGACCTGCGCCGCTGAACATTCGATGGGGTGCGCAGCCTGCCGCAACGATCGCCTGTTCGATTTCCTGAACGAGGAACGGATCCATGGCGACTGCCGGCTGGCTCAATAAAATCTTCTCCCGTACCGATAACCCGCGGCTTGCAGCGATGCCTTGCGCCTGGCGAATGAGATCCTCGACGGCGCGAGTGCGAATGTCGTCAGAACCGTGACGAACATCCAGTGTCAGCCATGCTTCAGCGGCAATCACATTGACTGCCCCGGGCTTAGCGTCGATTTTGCCGACCGTCGCCACTAAACCAGAAACTTCTCGCGCCACACGCTCTACGACGCCGATCCACTGCGCCGCCCCCGCAATGGCGTCACATCGAAGATGCATGGGCGTTGTGCCGGCATGGTTAGCGCGGCCTAAAAACGTGAACTCCAGTCGACTCTGTCCCACAATCGCTTCGACTGCAGCCAGAGGCCGATTCAATTGTTCCAATACCGGTCCCTGCTCGATATGAAACTCAAGATAACCCAACGCATCGCTTTGTAAGGCAGCCTGAGAAATCTCCCTTGGGTTCAACCCAAAGTCTTCGATTGCCTGGCGCACCGAGATGCCGCGCGTGTCGCGAGCATCTAGAAGTTCCTGATCCAGTCGGCCTGTCAGCGCGCGGCTGCCGATGAAGGGAACGCCGAAGCGTACTCCTTCCTCTTCCGAAAAGCCGACCACCTCGATCGCAAAGGGAAGCCTGCGCCCCTGCAGTTCTTCCAACAAGGCTACAGCCAGTACAACACCGAGTACGCCGTCGTAAGCACCAGCATTCGGAACGGTATCGAGATGCGAACCGATGAGCAGGCGCGGAGCGTCGGACTCTGTGGCTGGATAAACTCCGCGAAAATTGCCGGCGGCATCGACTCGAACTTGAGCACCCAGCGGCTCCATCCACTGGGCAATTGCCCGGTGGCACTCATGTATGGTCGAAGATAAAAAAGTTCGCCGCAGGCTGCCGGAGTCTTCAGAAAAAAATGCGAGATTCAGGCACCGCCCGATAACCCTTCCCGCACGCGTTGTGATCTCGGTAGTCTGCAACGGATTTCAATTCGGGCAACGAGAGCCCTTTCTCGAGAAGTTCAGGACTCGCGTATCACTTTCGCCGCCGCCCAGCCCAGAAGCACGAGAGCGACGAGAACTTCCCAGGCGTAACTGTTCCCATAAGTCGCGACGGGAAAGTGATTGCTGATCATGATAAAGACAACGGGAACCGCCATGAAAGTATTGTGTTTGGATCGCAGCTTGGCCTGGGCGCCGAGCGATGCATCGAAAGTCTGCCCGGCCGCCGCCGCGGCAATCATTTTTCGCTGCGACGGAAGAATTCGGAACCAGACGTTGGCGGACATAATGGTTCCAAGAACGGCTCCGACGTGGATGTAGGCGGCGCGAGCACTGAACACTTGCACTAATCCCCAGGCGAGTACAGCAATCATGAGCAGGGAGAATGCAGCAAATGCGGCTTCGGATCGGCCAAGAGGCGACCTCAGCGCCAGATCGTAGACGATCCAACCACCCGCGAGAACAGCCAGTCCGATGGCAATTCCGCGTGCTTGCGAGATGTCGGCGACATCTGGATCAATGAGTCCGCTGCTGGAGTAGTACACGAGAAAAAGCAGCACCATGCCGCTCAGCCAAGTCATGAGCGCTTCCCACCGGAACCAATGAACCTGCTCCGGGCCTACCCGCAGAGATTTGCGCCGATCGACCGTGTAGAAACCGCCGCTGTGCACCATCCATATCGACGGACTGACGCCGTCAGCGGCCGTCTGTTTGGCGAGCTTATTGAATTGCCCGTCCAGCCAGGTGAAGTAATAAGTTTGGCCGACCCACATGATCGCTGCGAAAACATGCGTCCAGCGCACCAGCAGGTTGAGCCATTCGCGGATTGACGAAATCAAGATATCTACTCCATCGAGCGAAAAGTTGCTGCTCAACTTCCGCGGTATGTCGTATATCCGTTCGGGCTCAGGAGCAGCGGAAGGTGAAAATGCGATTCGCCCTCTTGCACTTGAAACGCTACCATCACGACTGGATACAGGGCGGCGATTTTCTGCTGTGCGAAATAACTGCCGGTGTCAAAAATCAGACGATAGACTCCGCCGCCGAGATCCTCGCTCTCCGGCAGCAACTGAAGACACCGTCCCTCTTGATCCGTGTGTGTCGAGGTCAACAACCGCCAGTCTCCGGTGCTGTCCTGTTCTTCCAGCCGCACCGGCACGGCGCTGGCAGGCTTGCCCCGAGCCAGATCCAGGATATGAGTCGAAATTCGCTTCATCCTCGCAGCCATTTCCTGAGACGGATTTCGGTAATCTGCCGCTGCTGCTCGGCAGCTTCCCGTAGTTCGGTCGCTTCATCGTTATTCAGACGCCGCCGAAGAATCTGCAGAATCTCCGGGGCAGACTTACCCGTGGCGCACACGATAAAGATGCGATTGAAACACCGCTCGTATTCCCGATTGGCTTCCGCCAGAGCTTTCCTCACCACCGAGTCGGCGTCCGTCGCGTCTTTTTGCTCCTGCGCTGACCAGACTGCAGACTGAGCCGGCGGAGAGTAGGCTCGCGGAGATTGAGTCAGAGGAGACTCGGACGCGCCTGTCTCGCCGATTCGCGGATGGCTCCTGAACGCTTCCATCCAGTCGGACGGCGCCAGACCGCGCCAAGTCTCGTTAGACGCTGTCACGAGCTCGATTTCATCGACAAGCGGCCTGCGGGCAACCATCCCCCGCGCCCACACTTGCGATCCGCAGCAGGGAAGAATTGCGATTGAAGCTTCCTCGGATGGAAGGAGATTCCATTGCGTCAGAACTTCCTTCGCTGCCAGGGCTTTCTCTGCCGCCGGTTCAGAGTTCAGCCGAGTCAAGAACTCGGCTACGAGATTGCCCGCCACGACTCCACGATAACGCGCAGTCGACCGAATGTCGTCAATCGGTCGTATCTCCGCAGTTGCTGTCTTTCTGGCCAGGAGCAACAGAGCCGAATCAATCGCCCGTCCTCTCACAGCCTGTTCGGTTTCCCTCAGACGCAACGGGACGGGTGCCACACTTCCGAGAGCGATCCGGACATCATCAATTGCGCCGTCCACCATGCGACCCAAAGCGGCGACGCAAACTTTGGAAATCGCCTGCGCGTTGCGCGCCCCGACTTTGCGGGCGTGGCTGAAAAATCCCGAGAATCGTCGAGGCAGGCAGACCGCCTGAATCAGTTCGTCCGGCGCCAGAACAGTTTTTTTATATCCGGTGTGAAAGGTAACGTACGGGACTCGGCGCTTGCCTCGAACTGAAACGAGAACCAGGTCTGCTTCGTATGCCAGCAACGCCGGAAGCGAATCGGCTGCTGGTGAGGCGTTCACGATGTTCCCGCCGATCGTTCCTCGATTCTGGTTCGCAACTCCTCCGGTCCATCGAGCGGCTGAAGCCAAAAGAGGAAACTCACGCCCCACAACGTCGTGCTTGCGAAGTTCGCTGTAAGTACATCCCGCCCCGATCCGAATCTCATCAGCCGCGACTTCGATGCAGCGCAGTTCGGGGAGATTCCAAATGCTAACTAGCTTTCGTGCAGGCAGCTTTCCGGCCGCGTATTGCACCATCACGTCGGTGCCTCCGGCGATCGGAAGCCAGGCTCCCGGTTCCTGGGCCAGCAGCGAGATGATGGCCTGCAGACTTCCGGGCGCGATCATCTCGTAGTCTGACGGATTCGATCTCATGCCGTCGTCCTCATGTAATCGACTTCACGCCCCCAAACCGCGTCGTGCTGCCTCCGCTACGGCTTCAACGATCTGACTATAGCCTGTGCAGCGGCAAAGATTGCCGGAAAGACCTTCCCGGATTTCCTCGATGTTGGGCTTAGGTTTTTCGTCCAATAAATGTGTCGCGGCCAGAATCATCCCGGGTGTGCAAATTCCGCACTGCGCTCCACCGCACTCCAGAAAAGTCTCCTGTAGAACATTCAGCGTCTGTCCCGTTGCGAGTCCTTCGATCGTAACAATGCTCGCGCCCGCCGCCTGAAGTACAGGTACGAGGCAACTATTTACCAGCGCGCCATCCATCAACACCGAGCACGAACCGCATTCCCCTTCGCCGCAGCCTTCCTTTGCGCCGGTCAATCCAAGTTCCTGCCGCAAGATGTCGAGCAAGCGCCCCATCGGGTAAGCGCGTATTGTCCTGAGTTCACCGTTGACCGTGAACGAAATCTCGGTCTTGGCCGTGCTCGCGTACGGACCAGTCATCTGCCTCCGCCTGCGGAACCTGCGTCGTTCATCTGCGACGGAGCTGCGAGCGCAGCGTTCTCAAGCCCAACTCGATCCAGTCCAACTTTATCCAATGCTTCCATGATGTCTTCGGGAAGCAGAGGAACGAAATCGAAACGAACCCCAAGAGCGTCTTCGACCGCATTCACGATCGCCGGGGCCGGACCATCCATCGGAAGCTCGCCAATGCCTTTTGCGCCATACGCTCCGTGAATATTGCCCAACTCTTCAAAGAACACTCGAATCGGCGGCAAATCGCTCGAAGTCGGCATGATGTAATTGGTCATCTGGCCGTTCTGCATACGTCCATTCTGCCATACGACTTTTTCGTAAAGACTAAAGCCAATCCCCTGAGCAACCCCGCCGATGATTTGTCCCCGTGCCAGAAGCGGATGCAGAACTTTGCCAACTTCCTGCAGCGCGACGAAATCGTTCACCGATACGCCGTACGTCGCCAGATCAATCGTGACCTCAGCAATGTAAACTGCCCAGGCAAATGCCGCATAGGCTTCTCCTCGATACGCTTGATCATCCCAGAAGATGCCGCTCGGAGCTTCGTAACGCGACCAGGACCGGAATTGACCGTGCTCCGCAACATGCTGCTGGCAGGCCGCGCGAAACTCCTCCGCGGAATAATCTTCGCGGAGCAGACCAGAGGAAATTAATGTCTGCGCAATTCCCAAGGCCGCGGACTGCACAAGTTTTCCCACCACCATCACCGTGCGGGATGCAACCGTGGGCCCGCTGTTGGGCACTTCTAAAGTATCCGGCTGGGCCATGCTGACATTTTCGTACGGCAGACCGAGAGCCTCCGCCGCAATCTGACTCAGCACAGTTTTCGTTCCCTGCCCGAATTCCGTGCTCGACACGAGTATGCGAACACTCCCGTCGGCACAACCCTCCACGCCGACGACCGAACTCAAGTAGCGCTCGCCAGATCCGGTGAAACCTGCGCCGTGCAGAAACGCGGCAATGCCTATGCCTTTTCTTGAGGCTCCCGCGAGATTCTGCACCGCGAACTGTTTTTTCTTAGCGTGATAGTCTGAAAGTTCCAAGCCACGATCCAATAATTTCCCCAGATCAATCGGTTCGCGGATAATCTGCTGCGTAGTTGTCTCCTGACCCGGCTGCAGAAAATTTCGACGGCGAATCTCGACCGGAGACAGGCCGATGCTCTGCGCGATTCGATCCATGTGCCGTTCCATGGCGAACAAGCTCTGCGGCGCTCCAAAACCGCGGAAAGCTCCATGAGGCGGCATGTTCGTGGCGAGCGCCTTGGCGCGAATGTGAACGCTTGGCCAGTAGTAAGGTCCGCCCGAGTGGATGACTCCGCGAGAAAGCACTACCGACGATAGCGTTGCGTATGCTCCACCATCAATCGTGAAGTCGATTTCTCCACCAAGAATCTTCCCGTCGCGGCTGACCGCGGTCCGGTGGCGAGTGCGCGAAGGATGTCGCTTGGTCGTTGCCACCATGTCCTCCGCGCGATCGTAAATAATCTTCACGGGCTTGCCAGCTTTAATTGCCAGCAGCGTAGCGTGCGCCGCGATCATCGACGGATATTCCTCTTTCCCGCCGAAAGCCCCGCCCGTCTCCATCTGCACCACCCGAACGTTGTCGGCCGGCAAATTGCACAGCGCCATAAGCGCCTTGTGAATGTAATACGGACATTGCAGCGACCCCCACACGGTGACGCCCTGCGCCGCGTCAAAGGCCGCGATCATTCCGTTATTCTCGATGTAAAGCTGTTCTTGCGCGCCCGTAAAATATTCGCCTTCCACGATGTAGTCAGCTTTCTCCCAAACGCCGGCAAGATCGCCCTTTTCGATCGAGTAGGTCTTAAAGACGTTATCCTCGCCCCAGATGATTTGTGAGCAGCGCTCACTTTCTTCCATCGTGAAGATGGCGGGCAAGGGATCATATTCGATCGAGACTGCCTGAACCGCTTTTGGAAGAAGATAACGATCCGGATGAGCCAACAACAGAATTGCTTCCTCGGGATGGTTCACGAACTCGCTCGCCAGGCAAGGCTGATCGTCGCCGATCAGGGCGATGCAATTCTTCCCGGAAATATCTTTTGCGGAAACGACCACGAATTCATCCCACGCAATGCCCGGCCCGAACGTGATCTTCCTGATGCGGCCGCGCGGAATCTGGCTGCGAACCGTCGCTCCAAAGAGCATGTTGGGCAAAGTCATGTCGTCGACGTACTGCGACTTTCCGGTTACCTTGTCGCGTCCTTCTTTGCGTGGGACGGACTGGCCGACGATGCGATCGCTGTTCATGCTTTCCTATACCTGCAGATGGGATAGTGTATGACAGACTGGGCGACAATAGCGCGGAAGTGTGGTGAGGCAGGATAGAAAAAGATTATAGGATCGATCGGCGGATTGGATTTGCAACATATTCCCGCCCGGCCGGTTCGCCTGGAAACGCTCCCTCGGCTCCCTCAGCGCCCTCAGCGAAGACCGGCTTACCGCGAAGGTAAGTGTCCTTCACCACGCCGCGCAGCGTTTCTCCTAGATACGGAGAGACTGAATGCCGGTAGTGCAACTTATCCTCCGTAACGACGAATTCGCGGTCGGCGTCGAACACAACGAAATCGGCGTCGTAACCAGGGGCAATACGACCTTTGCGCGCGTCACAACCCGCCAGCCGCGCGGGATTTGTCGCCATCCAGTTCGCCAAGTCGAGCAGGGTGAATCCGCGCTCGCAGGCCTCGGTCCACATCAGCGGCAGCGCTACGGATAGGCTGGCAATCCCGCCCCAGGCGGTGCGGAAGTCGCCTTCGCTAAGCCGCTTCATTTCTGGAGGACACGGTGAGTGATCGGTAACGACGATGTCGATCGTTTTGTCCCTGAGGCCCTGCCACAATCCCTCGCGGTTTTCGCGGCTGCGAATGGGCGGGGCACACTTGTTGAGCGTCGCTCCATCGGCAATCGTTTCAGCGGACAGATGTAGATAGTGTGGACACGTTTCGATGCTGATCGGTAGTCCCTCGGCGCGCGCCGCACGCAGCTCGGGCAGCGCCTGGCCGGTCGACAGATGGACGATGTGCAGGCGAAAGCCATATTCGCGGCACAGCGACAGCATCATCTGGATGGCAGCCAGCTCCGCCTCATCTGGCCGCGATTGAAGGTAAGTCGAGTAGCGACTCCAATCGGCGTTGCCCAGAGTAGCGGTGGCCCCATCGATTGGGCCGGAAAGTTCCGCATGCACCAGCAGCGGCAATCGAGTCCGGGCAACATGAGGTAGAGCCAATCGCAACTGCTGCTCCGTAACCATGGTGAATCCGTCGATGCCAGGATTGATCAGGAAGCACTTGAACCCCGGCACGCCCGCGGTTGCGAGAGCCTCAATGTCTGACTGATTATCGTGAACCACTCCGCCCCAAGCGGCCCAATCGACGTGGCATTTGCCGCTCGCCGCCGACCGCTTGGCCTGCAGCGCCGCAACTGTAGTAGTCGCAGGCAGACAGTTCAGAGGCATATCCACCAGCATGGTGTACCCGCCCGCGGCCGCAGCCCGTGTCGCCGTTTCGAAACCTTCCCACTCTGCGCGCCCTGGATCGTTAATGTGCACGTGAGAATCGACCAGTCCGGGAAGGATGGCCGCGTCGCCGAAGTCGTGAACTTGGTATCTTTCCGATATCTCATGGGGAGATACGACGGCCCGAATCCGCTCTCCCTCCACCAGGATGGCCGCCGGGCGGATTCCTTCAGGAGTGACCACACGGCGCGCGCAAAAGGCCTGCAAAGTCAAAATGTCAGCTCCGAAAAGAGCATTTTACGAAATTCCGACTCCAGCTTATACTCGCTTCTCAGCGAACCGGCTGCGAGAGAGTCCATGTCGACTGATTTGCGGATTCGCGGGTTGCTGGCGCCGGCGAACGCCTGAGCATTACGCATCGCTAGCATGATCGTGTCAACCTGCGTCGAGTCGAAACACATGGACAGTCCTTTCATGCAACGCGCCATTCAACTCTCGCTTGAGAACGTTCTTTCCGGACGCGGCGGACCCTTCGGCGCGGTCGTGGTGAAAGACGGCGCCATTATTGCCGAAGCCGCCAATCAGGTCACCTCAACCAACGACCCTACCGCACACGCAGAAGTACTCGCCATTCGCGGAGCCTGCGCGAAGCTTGGAACTTTCGATCTGGAAGGCTGTGAGATCTACACCTCCTGCGAGCCGTGCCCCATGTGTCTGGGAGCAATCTATTGGGCCCGCCTGTCCCGCGTTTATTTTGGCAATGCTGATGCCGACGCGTCGAGAATTGGGTTTGACGACTCGCTGATCTACAGCGAGATCGCGCGTCCCCATTCGCAACGCAGGATTCCGATGATTCAAATCATGCGCGAAGAAGCGTTGTCTGCGTTCCGTGCCTGGGAAAACAAGCCCAACAAGATCGAGTACTAACCTTGATCCGCCAGCCCTTGCTCATGGGGATCATGGAAACGAATCCCACGGAGGACGATTGATCGATCGCTATTTCAAACTCACCGAGAACCAGACTTCCGTGAAGCAGGAGATGCTCGGCGGCGTCACAACCTTCGTCACGATGGCCTACATCATCGTGGTGAATCCCCAGATTCTTGCCCAGGCAGGAATGCCGGTCGAGGGCGTCGTTTTCGCAACCTGCGTCTCCGCAGCGGTCGCGACGCTGGTGATGGGCCTCTATGCCAACTATCCCATCGCACTGGCTCCGGGAATGTCGCTGAACGCATACTTTACTTATTCCGTTTGCATCGCGATGCATGTTCCATGGCAAACCGCGCTGGCGGTAGTTTTTTGTTCGGGCGTTCTTTTTCTTGTTCTTACCGTAACGCGGGTTCGCGAGCAGATCGTCGATGGCATGCCCGACTGCCTCAAGCATTCGACCGCGGCTGGAATTGGAATGTTCATCGCATTCGTGGGATTGAGAAATGCGAAACTGGTAGTCGCAAATTCGGCCACGTATGTCGGCCTCGGCAGTTTCGCCGACAAGGAAGTGCAGACCGCCTGCTTTGGGCTTGCCTTGACGTTGGTCCTGATGTCACGAAGATTTCACGGCGCCATTCTGGTCGGCATCTTTGGCACAGCGCTGGTCGGCATGCTTCGCGGAATCACGCCTCCGCCTTCGGCAATCTTCGCAATGCCGCATCCCTCTTCCACTTTCTTAAAGCTTGACTTCCGCGGCGCCAGCCATCTCGGCTTGCTCGAAATCCTGTTCGCATTTCTGTTCGTCGACCTCTTCGACAACGTCGGCACTCTTGTCGGAGTTTGCGAACAGGGCGGCTTCATCAAAGACGGCAAGATTCCCCGCGTAGGCCGCGTCCTGGTTGCGGATGCCGTAGGAACCATCGTCGGATCGTTGACCGGAACTTCGACCCTGACAAGTTACATCGAGAGCGCAGCCGGAGTGGCCGCCGGCGCTCGCACCGGCTTGAGCAATGTCGCCGTGGCTGCGCTTTTTTTGCTGGCCACTTTTTGCTCGCCGCTGGCGAGTGCAATTCCAGCCTACGCGACTGCTCCTGCACTGATTCTTGTGGGCGTTCTGATGACGCAATCGATCGCACAAATTGCCTGGCAGGATTTCAGTGAGGCGGTTCCGGCCTTTATCACCATGGTGGCCACGCCCCTCACGTTCAGCATCGCCACCGGCCTCAGCCTTGGCTTGATCTCCTACACCGTCGTGAAAATAGCTTCCGGAAAGTTTCGCGAAATCAATACGCCGATCTGGATTCTCACTGTGCTGTTTATTCTGCGATACGTCTATCTCGCCGCGGCCTAAGTGAAGCTAGGTCGATGAACCGATTCTGGTCCCCGAATCAGGGAGCCGTAGCGGCCGGCTTTGCAACGGGGTTTTCAGGTCGAATCAGCAGCGCCAGTCTCGGGAATAGGAAAAGGCCTGCGGCATCATCAATGACGTTCACCTGGCATGTATAAAAGCCGGGAGCAAGAGAACTGAGGGGCAGTTCCAGCTGGAAGACTCCAGCCTTGCGGTCGCGAGCATTTAATTCACTGAGTTCCACGAGTGAACTCTCGAACACTTTAGTTTTCCCACGAAAGAACGCGACGTTTGTCAGCAGATGGATGCCAGCCTTGGCTGATGTTGCTTCCGGCGCGCCGGATGCGCCCGCTCGCGCGGGGTCATAAACTTCGTAGTAGAGCCGTAAATGCTGTCCCGAAGAAAAGACGTGCGTCACGTTGGGAACGATCTCCGAGCCGTCGCGAATGAGCGGGCTGGGAGTCGCGCCCTTCTTCGCAGGCTGTAGTTGGCTGGCGAGGACAATCGAACTCATCTTTAGCGGCTGCGACTTAAGATCCGGAACTTCGAGGTCGGTTTCGAACGAGCCCATGCGGCCAGTCTGATTTTCCCTCACAACAAACTTGAGATGAAACTTGCCGGGCGGCAGGCTCAGGCCAGTGTCGTACTGCACATTCTTTTTTTGCACTTCTGACGAAGTATCCACGGCAAGGTTCACGGTATCGCGAATCTGAGTCACTGCGTGGTGTTGGCCGTCGGTCACAAGCCCAATCACATCCAGCGTTGCCTTGTCGCGGTCGCTACTGCGCGTGAAAGGAATTTCCGATCCCGGCACGACGAGTGAGATCGGAATGTAAAACTTGTTGGGTTCCAAGCGAAAGTACGCTGTACTCAGATAAAGCGGCAGGTCGGTCGTGGCCAGTTCGGAAGCGAGTTCCTCCTGGAGCTGAAGCTCCTTATCCTCTTTCGTGGAATGTTTGTAATCCGCCGGCGCGTAGTAGCCACGACGGTAGTCGATCTTCACGCCGGGAACATTCACCTTCACAGTAATGCGCCGGTAGCGCCCGTCCCGCGCGGGATTCGTGCTGCGATAGCCAACAAGATAGTAAGTCGAAGTATCCTGCTGCACTCCCTTAAACACCTGGCTGAAGTCATTGGAATCGAGGAAGGCGCGTCCGCCGGTGTCGCTGGCCAGCGTAACCAGCGTTTCCTGCGTGGTGAAGTTGGAATTCAGGGCGTTAATCGTGGCCTGACCGGAATATGCGGAAGTGCCGCGCAGGCTGGCGTTCTGTGCCTCTCCACCAGCGACCAGCGCCTGCAGTCCGCGCATATCCATCGTGTAAATGGCCAGGTTCGCCCGCACGGCGGCGTTCGTGGCCGCTCGCAGTTCCGCCTGATTTTCGATGCCGGTTCGATCCATGCCGCTGGAAAAATAAATCAGCGATTTCTTCTGGTCGACGTGAGAAAGCTTTTCCGCCACAGAGCGCAACGCCTCCAACCGGCGATCAGTATTGAAAATGTTGTATTCCGTATCGTCCGCGGTGAACGGCTGGCCGGTGTCGGGCGTGCCTTCGGTTGTACCTGTAGTGCCTTCCTCGAAACCCTGACCGCTGCCGGAACCAAAAGCCTGAATCTGCTTCTTGAGTAAATCGCGATCGCTGGTGAAATCCTGATTCACCAGCAGCGCGCTCCCCAGAGAGACAATTGAAACCAGATCCGCCGGAGCCATCTGGGTATCGACATAATGCTGCGCGGACGTCACAGCGCGATCGATTTCGTCCGGCTCCATGGCCGACAGATCGAAGAACAGAACAATGACCCGGCGATCTTTAAACTGATTCTGATTCTGCGCAGCTGTAGGGGCAGGCGCTGCTCCAGCCGGGTTTCCCGGCTGAGTCAACGGGCTCACCAACGGTTTCGCCTGAGCGACATCCTGAGTTGCCAGCGCGTCGACGTCCTCCACATCGAATGTGTCAATTTTCTGCGGCTTGTTGTCCTCGAGAATGGTGAAGTCCTGCGGCTTGAGCCCGCGGACAAAATTTCCGTTCTTGTCTCTGACCGCTATATTCACCAGCACCAGATTGCTCTGCACGCGAAAGGTGTAGTCGGTCGCTTGCTGCGCGGGCAGGGAAGCACACACGAAAGCGAGCTGCAGCCATGTCGCCAAGACTCTGCTTGCCCGATGGTTCCGAATAGAAGTCATGTCTGTTCTCTTTTCAGAAGCGGAACCGAGCCGTCATCGTAATTTGCCGCATGCCCCCCACCGCCGTGACCCGCCCAAATGTCGGAGAGTTGAAGGTCGTATCGATCGACGAGTAATTCGGTATGTTGAAAATATTGGTTGCCTGTGCTCGAAATTCCAGCACGCGCGCTTCATTGATTGGAATAACCTTGGTAAACGCCATGTCAAAAACCTTGCTTCCAGGTCCGATGATGCTGTTGCGCCGAGCATCGCCGTACGCTCCCGCCGGCACAGCAAACGCGGCCGTGTTGAACCATTTTGCAATGGAAGGATTCGAAATGCTGACCGATTGGCCGGCAACCACGTCCGGACGAAGCGTGCCGTTCGTGCCACGGTTCACGTCCTCAGAATCTCCAAGAAACCGCGGCGTGAACGGAAGTCCCGAGGCAATGGTCCAGTCGCCACTCCACTGCCAGTCGCCAAAGATGGCGCGCAAAGGAGTATTTCCAGTCAGCCAGCGCTTGTCATGTCCAAAAGGCAGTTCCAATAAATAGTCGCCCGTAAACCGTTGCGTCTGATTGAAGCTGGAGAGCCCTCGTTCCGCCGAGATGTCGAGAGCATTCTGCGCCACGCTGTTGGCTCCGCTGCCCGCCGAGGCAGATGCGCCCCCTCCGGCTGCGCCCGTGCCTCCTGCTCCCAGGCCGGCACTGCCCGATCCACTCGTGGCTCCCGCTCCAATCGACGACGCATCATCGATCGACTTGGAGAAAGTGTAGAGCCCTCCGATGGAGAAGCCGTTCGACAGACGCTTGCGCAGGCGCACCGAACCGGCATTGGCCTCGGAATCGCCAACTGAATTCTCGTAAGTGAATGCCTGCGCGTTCGCAATCAAAATGCCGGTCGGAGTGCGGTTGGGAGCTTCCAGAATGTCGAGATTGGTGCCCTTCGTCCCCGTGTAGTCGAGGTTGAGCAACAACGTCGGACGAAGCTGCTGCTGGATATCGAGATTGCGAATCTGGACATAACCAAATCGATAGTTAGGATCAACCGCGTAGCTATTGGTGATCACACCCTCAGCCGGTGTCGGAAAGCCATTCGCCAGCGTAAGGTCTCCAGGAGCAGTTTGGATATTGGTCTGGGCCGTCGAAAACGGCGGCTGAAAAGCCAGCTGCTGCGCGATGGTTTGATATGCGCCAGTGTTGTAGTTGATGCCGTAACCGCCGCGCACCACCGTCTTGGACAATGGTTTCCAGGCAAACCCGACGCGAGGTGCAAAAGCTTTGCGATCAGGCCGCACAAGACTGTCGGGTAAATCTCCGCTGTAAGGGCCAGTTTGTCCAGGCAAAACCACGGCGACTGCAGGCGCGCCCAGCGCAGGATCCAGCACGCCGGGTGACAGATCCAGATTCGCGATCAGATTGTTTTCTTCCGTCAGCGGCGAGACATATTCATAACGAATGCCGAGGTTCAGGGTCAGGTTTCCACGCACCTTCCATTCATCCTGCGCATACAGATCCCAATAATTGCCGTGAAAATGGTAGTTGTTTTCGCCAAACTGCACCGCAGTCGACTGCGGCAATCCCAGCAGAAAATCGGCAAAGTCATATCCCGTGCCAGTGACCTGCGCTCCCCCGACAATTTCCGAAGTATTCAGACCGCTGAAAATGAACGAGCCGCGCGCGTTGCTGCTGGCTTCCGTATTGAGCTGAACGCGCCGGAAGTCGCCGCCCCACCGCCAACTATGCTTGCCATGAGTCCACACCACATAGTCCGAGAAGGTGTAAGTCTGGTTGCGCAGCAGTTGCGGATTCACGTCCTGGAGGCTGCCGAAATTAGTGAACGAAAGAGTGGGCAATCCCCAGTCAAACGGATTCGTCGAGACTCCATTGATCCCCAGCGCACTATCGATGTCCTCGTCGAACGCATAAAGATTTTGGGTTCGGGTCCGGCTGCGATTGAAATCGACGCGAAGACTGTTGGTGAACTTGCCGACGCTCTTCACCCAGCCGATGGGCACGTCAAAACTGCGAACGTTGGTGCTGCCGCCGACGCTCGGAAAAGGATTGGTAATGTTGGAGTCGGATCCGTGATAGTGAAATCCAAACGTGAAATTGTTGCGCGGAGCGCCTCGTCCGCCCCCGCGCCGCCCGCCCGCAGGTGCAGCTCCGAAGGTGTGATTGATGCGCACGTTCAAGTCGTCGCTGTCGCTGGTCGCGGTAGTCACGTAGTGAAAATTCTGATAGCTCCCCGGCAGATTCGGCATCGGGATGTACGCCAGCAGTCCCGCCGCAACCGGGCTAATCTGCGGAATCGTATTGCAGGTTGGATTACAGGGGAACGGCGTGTTGGTCGCAGGATTATAAATCTCGACCGGCAGCCCCGTTTCCGATCCCGACGTGTAAGTCGTCTGCGAGAAGTTTCCCTGCCGCTCCAGCAGTGTAGGCACGGTCGAAAATTGATTGAAAGGATTCTCCCCACGCTTGCCGTTGTAATTGACAAAGAAAAACGTCTTGGTGCCACCGTGATAGATCTTGGGAATATTGAGCGGTCCGCCAATGGAACCGCCGAAGCTGTTCTGCAAGTATTCCGGCTGCGTCGCCGGTTCGCCGGTGAGCGCATAAGGCGCGGCGTTAAGGGCCGAATCGCCGACGCCGTAGTAGACCGATCCGTGCGGATGATTGATGTCAAAACCGCGCCGTCCGGTGATGGTCATCGGGCGTCCGCCACCACCACCGCCAAACCCTCCCCCACCTCCGAATCCGCCACCGCCGCCGCCGAACCCACCTCCCTGCTGGCGAGCGTCGTTGATGCGCTGCTGGAGTTCGTCCCCGCTCATCGAGTTAAGCGAATTTGAACTGTTGCCACTAACAGCGATAGATTCCGTTGCGCCGTTCGGATCAATCCCCGGAACCGGCATGCCCGAGGGCACGACATCGCTAACGCTGCCGCCAGAGTCCTGCCCGGCCGCCCCCTGCAAGGCGGAAAGACTCTGAAATCCACGCTGGTTCGCAGCCGGTGCACCCGGCTTTCGAGGCTGAGCGCTGGCCTCCTGAGTTCGCGATTGCAGCGTCAGCACAAAGTTCTCCTGCGCGTTCTGATGCGAAGCGTCGATCTCAACCTTGCGCGTGGCATTGGCAAATGCAATCATCTGCACCCCCACCGTGTAAGAACCATATGCCGGAACCGCCGCCGAATAGCTGCCGTCCACATCAGTCCAGACACTGATTTTCTGGGCAGGAATCTTTTGGTCTGAGGATTCTAAAGAGACGGAGACAGCCGCTCCCGGAATCGGCATGTTGCCCGACTTAACAATGCCGTGAATCGTTCCAACCGTTGCTGGGCTAGACGGAACTGGGGAAGACGGAGTTTGCGCAGATGGAGCCGGTACAGAAGGAGTTTGTGCAGACGGAGCCGGTGCAGATGGAGTTTGTGCAGGGGGATCTTGAGCGCGCGCGCAATCGAACGGGAGCGACAGCGTCAAACCCAGCAGCAGAGGCCGGCAAACCAGCCTGCGCGATGCGATCATGAGCCATTCCTTCCCCGTCGGCGCCCTGTCACGTTTGATGCGATGATAATTGGATACTCTCGAATTCGAGGGTAAAGTTTTGTCTGTCCTTTCTGGTCAAATATCG
This sequence comes from Candidatus Sulfotelmatobacter sp., assembly GCA_049517555.1. Taxonomy (GTDB): domain Bacteria; phylum Acidobacteriota; class Terriglobia; order Terriglobales; family Acidobacteriaceae; genus Sulfotelmatobacter. The sequence continues at coordinate 22,988 of JBEKRY010000016.1, forward strand.
AGTAAAGATTCGTAAAAGTTGCGCATCTCGCAGAACTCCAAGCTCATAATGTGGTTTATACCTAACAGACCGAAGACCGACCCAATTCCAAGGAGACACCAATGCTGAAACAAAGTTTGCTCGCGCTCATGCTGGCAGGGGCTGTATGCGCTGCCGCTCCCTTCGTTGTGGCACAAGACAGCGGCACTGCCCCGCAACAGTCCGCTCCCGGGGGCGCACCGCCGGAACACGGGCGCGGCGGCCATATGGATCCAGCGATGCGGACCGAACGGCTGACCAAGCAGTTGAATCTTACCTCCGATCAGCAAGCGAAGGTGCTGGACATTTTGAAGACAGCGCAGTCGAAAATGCAGGATCTGCGAGCCGATTCCTCGGTCCCGCAAGAGGATCGCCGATCCAAAATGATGGAGATTCACAAGGCGTCTGACGATCAGATTCGCGCACTTCTCGATGCCAACCAGCAGAAGAAATTTGACGCGATGCAAGCCAAGCGCGAGCAGTGGCAAGGACAAGGACGTCCCCAGGGCGGACAAGGCGCGAACGCGCCGGACTCGCCCCAGCAGTAGCCAGGGGACCGTTCCCGGCTAGGGCGCTTTCGGCAAAACGAAAGCGCCCTGAAGGCCGTTGAATCAAATCACTTCCAGTCTCGAAAACAAAATTCCACGCAAACTGACGACGCACCCGCTGAAGCCAATCACGAGCCCCCGACAATCCAAGAATGAACACCCGGTTAATTTTCTGCCGAATCGTCCTCATTGTTCTCAAGGCTTATGAAGATGGCATATCCTAGAGATTACGCGAGAGGAAATTAAGTATGCCGGAACCAATTAGCGTTGATGACGACGACACGGCCACGGGAACCGAGAACCAAAAAGCCAAGTCCGCCAAGTTTGTGTTTGATGCGACGCTATCGACTGCCGTCGCCGCCAACGGTCGACCTGCCGCCAAAGCGCCGAAAACCGAAGGTCCGCTGACGCCCGACATGCTCGACAAGATGAACCGCTACTGGCGAGCCATGAATTATCTGTGCATTGGGCAGATTTACCTCTTTAAGAATCCCCTGTTGCGCGAACCGCTCAAAGCGGAACACATCAAGCCCCGGCTCCTCGGGCACTGGGGAACTTCACCGGGACAAAACTTCATCTACATTCATCTCAATCGCCTGATCAAAGAGCATGATGCAAACATTATTTACATCGCTGGCCCCGGACATGGTGGTCCTTCGCTGAATGCAGGTTCTTATCTGGAAGGGAGTTATACCGAAGTCCATCCCGAGATCACGCCAGACGAAAATGGCTTGCGCCTTTTTTTCAGAAAGTTCTCAACCCCGGGCGGTGTGCCCAGCCATTGCGGACCTCATGTACCGAATTCCATGCACGAAGGCGGAGAGCTCGGCTATTCGATGGTACATGCCTTCGGTGCCGCGTTCGACAATCCCGACCTGATCGTAGCCTGCATCATCGGCGATGGCGAATCCGAAACTTGTCCCCTCGAAGGAAGCTGGAAATCGATTAACTTTCTCAATCCGGTGCGGGACGGCGCAGTTCTGCCGATTCTGCATCTCAACGGCTACAAAATCTCGGGACCGACGGTTCAGGCGCGAACCTCCGACGCGGACCTGAAAGCTCTGTACACAGGACGCGGCTACAAGCCCTACTTTGTCGAAGGCGACGATCCCGAACGCGTCCATCAACTGCTCGCCGCGACGCTCGACAGTTGCTATGCCGATATTCAATCCATACAGCAAGAGGCGCGCCGCAACGGCTTCAAGAAACAACCGATCTGGCCGATGATCATCCTGCGCACCCCCAAGGGATGGACTTGTCCGAAAGAAGTGGACGGAATTCCGATCGAAGGCACCTTCCGCTCTCATCAGGTGCCGCTCACCACGGTCCGCGAAAACCCTGAGCATCTCAAGATCTTTGAATCCTGGATGCGAAGCTACCGGCCCGAGGAACTCTTCGACAACAACGGCAAATTCATTGATGAACTGGCGGAACTTGCACCCGAAGGCAATCGCCGGATGGGAGGCAATCCTCATGTCAACGGCGGACGACTGCTCACCGTGCTCGACATACCGGACTTCACAAATTATGCGCTGGAAATTCCGGGGCCGGGCCAGGTAGTCGCTGAAGCTCCACGAAAGCTCGGAGATTTTTTCCGAGACATCCTCAAACAGAATCCGAAAAACTTCCGCGTCTTCTGCCCCGATGAGACGGACTCCAATCGCCTCAACTCCGTTCTCGAAAATACAAAACGTTGCTTCATGGCAGAAACCGTTTCAATCGACGAAGATCTCGGCCCCGATGGCCGCGTCATGGAGGTCCTCAGCGAACATTGCTGCCAGGGATGGCTCGAAGGTTACCTGCTGACCGGCCGGCATGGCATGTGGTCATCGTATGAAGCCTTCGCGCAGGTCGTGGATTCCATGGTTACGCAACATGCAAAATGGATGGAGCAATGCCGCGAGTTTACCTGGCGCAGGCCGCTCGCATCCTTGAATGTTTTTCTCACCAGCCATGCTTGGCGAAACGATCACAACGGTTTCAGCCACCAGTCGACCGGATTCGTCGCCAACGCATTGGCGCGCCGGAGCGAAATCATCCGCGTCTACTATCCACCCGACAGCAATTGCCTGTTAAGCGTCTTCGACCATTGTCTGCGCAGCCGCAACTACGTCAACCTCGTGACCTGCGGAAAACAGCCGCAGCTGCAGTGGTTGACCATGGGCGAAGCTCTTGAACATTGCTCGCGCGGAGCATCGATCTGGAAGTTCGCCACCAACGACGGCGGCGATGATCCCGACGTCGTGTTAGCTTGTGCCGGCGATGTGCCGACCATTGAGACCTGCGCGGCTTCCTGGCTGCTGCAGAAGTATGTTCCCGGCATCAAAGTGCGCGTGGTCAACGTTGTGGACTTGAGTTCTCTGATGAGCCCGGACGATCACCCGCATGGCATGGACAACATGTCCTTCGATTCGCTCTTCACCAAAGCTGTGGACGTTATTTTCGCCTTCCACAACAATCGCTGGCTCATTCACAGCATGGTTCATGGCCGCTCCAACGAGGCTCGCTTCCATGTGCGCGGCTTTATGGATGAGGGCACAACCACCACCCCATTCGACATGGTCGTGTTGAACAAAATGAGCCGCTATCACATCGCCATCGACGCCCTGAAGTATGTCTCCAGGCTTCGTTCGTATGCTTCGGACGTGATCGACATGTTCAATCGAAAGCTGTACGAACACCACGACTACATTCGACAGCATTTGGAAGATATGCCGGAGATCAGAGACTGGCACTGGACAGCGGATTTCAGCGAGCCAAACACTCCTGCGCCGCTGGCCAAGGGTCATCCTCCCAAAGCTGTTTTCAGCGATAGCTAGGAAAAAGAGTTTAAGAAGAAGGGATCGCGATAGGTTTTACGCAGTTCTCCAGCCGAGAACGGAGACGACATGCCGCGCGATCATTAAATCTTCATTTGTCTTTACCACTCGCACTCTTACGCGACTTTCGGGAGTAGATATCAAATCGGCATTCGCTTCATTGCGTTTCGCGTCCAGGCGCATACCCAGAAAATCAAGACCATCACAAATCTGCCCGCGAACGGCCGGTGCGTGCTCTCCAATTCCTCCGGTAAACACAAGCACGTCCAGCCCGCCAAGAACCGCAGAGTATGCGCCCACGTATTTCTTGGCTCGGTAGCAGAACAAATCCACTGCTTCCCGGGCCCGAGCATCCCGGGGAACGTTGTCGATTAAGACCTTCATGTCCGACGATGTCTCCGAAACTCCCAGCAATCCCGATTGCTTATTCAAGAGTTTGCTCATCACTTTTGCGGACATTTTCTCGCGCTCGAACAGATAGAGCAGCGCACCCGGATCGACATCCCCAGAGCGCGTCGCCATCACCAGTCCTTCGAGAGGAGTGAAGCCCATTGAAGTGTCAACGCTTTTTCCGTCTCGAACCGCCACCATGCTCGCGCCACTGCCGAGATGCGCAATGATCACGCGCCCGTTGGCGAGCTTGCCTTCGAGCGTGCGCAGTTCGCCCATGACATATTCATAAGAAAGGCCGTGAAAGCCGTAGCGCCGTATGCCTTGATCGTAGAGGCGACGAGGCAGCGCATACATGTTCGCAACTTTTGGAATGGAGCCGTGAAACGCCGTGTCGAAACAGGCCACTTGCGGAAGCTCAGGAAACTTCTCGGCGATGAACTTAATTCCCTGGATCGCGGCTGGCAGGTGATCCGGGTCGAGCGGAATCAATTGTTGGAGCTCATCTAGAAATTCCGGAGTGATCTGCACTGGATCTTTGTGTCGAGGTCCCCCCTGGACAAGCCGGTGACCCACAGCCCCCAGTCCCGACAGAAAGCCGTTCTCGGCCAGCCGCGCAAACATTGCCTCCAACGCAGCATCTGCGTCTCCACAATCTCCAGCGGACTCGAACAATATGGTTCCGTTCGGATCAGCAATCTTCAAGCGACCACCCGTCTCGCCGGTATGGTCCACCGAAATCGAAAGCAGAAGTTCTACGTGGCTTCCCGCGCCATAGAGGGCGGACTTCAGAGTCGAAGACCCTCGGTTCATCGTTAGAATGCGTTTTTGCTGGGGAACCATCACAAAGTCATCCCGCATAGATCAACCTGCGGAGTCTACCATTGGAGGTCGCCGGATTGCCCGGCCGAATTCAATCCAAGGTCATCCTGATTTCACGGTGGACGATGATTGGGCAAACGCGAGAGAACTGCTGTGCAGCCGCCAGCCTTTCTGGTTGTATTTCCCGGTCGTGCTTCCAGAAAGGCTGGCGTGCATCCTGTCACCGGCGGACGAAACTTCTGGCGGAAGAACTCTGCAGGATACCGTTACGGTGTCACCTTAAAAGCGACTCCGTCGCCGTTCGCCCCGCCCAGGTACGTCACACCGTAGAGATTCCCCTTGCTGTCGGCAACCAGATTACTGATCGAGTACAGGCCGTCGGTGCCGCCAGTAAACGTGTAGAGGGAATTGTAGGTCCACGTATTCCCCGACCGGGTCAGCTCGTAAACCGTACCGGCGTTATACGCGCCGTCGCAATGCGTCGTGGCGTAGATCTTGTCACCGATGGGAAGAAGGTTGCGGAAACTCCCCGAGATGCCCCACCCGGACAATGCGTAAAGTGTGCTGAACGTCCAGCTGCCGCCTACCTTTGTCAGCTCGAAAACTGTACCGCCTCCACTCTCACCACCACCTCCGCCATCGGTGGCCGCGCCATAAAAGTTGCCCTTACTGTCGGCAACCAGACCAGAGTAAGGAACGCCTCCGTCGCTTCCCAGCGCGAACTCATGGAGAATGGTCTCCTTCCAGCTCGACCCAGACGGGCTCAGCTCGAAGACCGTGCCGTAACTGTAGGTGCCTCCAGCAGAAGTCGTGCCGTAGAGATTCCCGGCGGAATCAAACGTGACGCCCGCCACGGGATTCGCGCCGTCAGTCCCCCCACCGAAGCTGTACAAAACTTTTTCCGTCCACGCGCTGCCAGAACCCTTCGGAGGAGACAGCTCGAAGACAGTTCCAACTGAGTTCGCGCCGCCCACCGACGTCGTGCCATAAAGATTTCCCGCCGTATCGATCGCTAAACCAGCCACCGGAGATGCGCCGTCGCCGTAGCTGGGAAAGCTGAACAACACTGTCTCTACGCCCTTGCCAGTAATCTTGAACACCGTTCCTGCGTTGGAAGAGCCGCCGGCCCAAGTCGTGCCGTAGAAGTTGCCCTGCTTATCCTTAACCAAATGTCCTTCGGGATTTGCTCCGTCGGTCCCGCCGGTAAACTCGTGCAACACCGTCTCCTCACCCGTGGCACTCATCTTGAAAACTACGCCCAGTCCAGCGCTCCCGCCGGCACTGGAGGCACCGATGAAAGACCCGTCAACCATCAGAAAGCCGGAAAGCGGATTCGCCCCATCGCTTCCCCCCGTGAAATTGTGAATCACACTGAAAGTCTGGGCCTGCGCCAGAGGAGCTGCGAGCACCCCGAGGCTGAGGAGCATAACGAAAGCGAACGCGGACTTGCCGACGCCTGTAATAGGGGGAGTTTTCATACGGGTACACCTTTTCCTTTAAAGATTTTGTATCTGGGGCTCAGCGGCGCAATGCCAACAGCGAAAAACCAGTTGCGGGATTTTTCCATACCTACAAAGGATTGTCAAGAAAATCATTCCGAGGGAATGCCCCGAAACTGGCTCCGGCCGCGGGTTTCAGCCTGGGAAGGGAAGCAGTTGCGAATCGCGTGGCTGGACGATCAGCCGCTTTCTAGCTGACTGTCTGGTCCGCCGCCCGACAGTCTTGATCAGGAAAATGTCGCCGGAATACAGATTCGCCGAATCGAAAGGTCCCCATCGCGCGTCAACTCTTCTTCGTTTTCGCGGGAGGAACCAGCGCGACGGCGGCCTCGGTGGTGAGCAGGAGGAAAGTAAATGTCTCCTGCAGGTACAGACGGACCGTGGCATCGTTGTGGTTGAGGTAACCGATCGAGACGTCCTGCCCGATGTGCAGGTCGAAATCACCGCCTCGAGTAGTCAACACAAAAGCGCCGGCAATGGCGGGCGCCCAGATGATTTCGTCTTTGACCAACCGCTTGACGTGCTCGAGCACCGGGTATCCGTGGTCACTGGTTTCGGCGAGTGCGGTGTACGCGTCGGCACCGAGCAACACTGCATAGGGACCGTTGACACCGACGAGACGCAATTGGCTCAAGCTTTGCGCAATGGCATCGGGATACTCGCGGACGTCTGCGGGAAGCGTCTTGATGGGATTGCTGGTGCCCTGGCGGATGCCTCCAATCCCGGCGGCGGCATAGCCTTCGAATATGGCGGCGTCCTCGGCAAAGGCAATCTGTCGCGCAGCGTCTTTCGCCGGTTGCCAGTCGGAGTCGTTCGCTCCACGATCCACATCGTCAATTGCCTGGCGATCCAGTTCGAACGGAACGCGCAGTTCGACCAGCGCCTTTACCTCGCGTTGGCGCGCGACGATGCCTTTTGCCGGAGCAGCGATTGTCCGCAAGTGGCCGGTGCCGACGGCTGAGAGGCTGGTGCCGCCTGGCCCTTTTAGGTCGACGACGCGCCGTCCGGCGAGGTAGCGCTTGAGCGTCCGTGATGTTTCTTCTTCGATCTGAGCCCATGCCGAATCGGAAATGGGAGCAAGCTCGCGATGGAGATTATTCATGTCGTTTGTCTCCTTTGAGAGAACCGATGCCGAGCGAACCCTCGCGCACCGATGGGATGGATGATGACGGGATGCATGAAGATGAGCTGGATGGAGCACTTTCGGCCGCTGCAGGCGGTCCGGGGGATTCCACAGGCGCGGTCGGATCTTCCACGGCCTGAACTTCGTTATTTTGATCTTCGTTAGCTTGATCTTCATTACTTTGCTCGTCGGCGACGTTCTCCAGAAAGGTCGCCGACGGCACGAAGAACAGGTTTCCAGTAACGGCACGGCTGAAGTCGAGCAGCCGGTCGTAGTTGCCCGGCGGCCTGCCAATGAACATATTCTCGAGCATCTGCTCAATGGTGCGGGGCGAACGGCTGTAGCCGATGAAATAAGTGCCAAATTCGCCATACCCCGGCCGGCCAAAAGGCATGTTGTCGCGCAGGATCTTGATCTCTCTACCGTTCTCGACGATGGTGGTGAGCGCGCTGTGCGCCGAGGTTGGCTTGACCGAGTCGTCCAATTCGATATCGGAAAGTTTGGTGCGCCCGATGATGCGTTCCTGAGTTTCAGTGGAAAGCGTGTTCCAGGCATCAAGATCGTGGAGATATTTCTGCACGATGACGTAGCTGCCGCCCTCAAACGCCGCGTCCTCATCTCCAATCAGCACGGCCTCGGTCGCTGCGGCGCCCCTCGGATTCTCCGTCCCATCGACGAAGCCCAGCAGATCGCGTTCGTCGAAATAACGAAAGCCCTGCACTTCATCCACCGGGGAAACTGCGTTTCCAAGACGCGCCACAATCTGCGTGGCCAGTTCAAAAGACAGATCCATGCGCTTGGCGCGGATGTGGAACAGCAAGTCACCCGGAGTGGAGACCGCATGGCGCGTTCCAGCGCGAATCTCGCGGAAGGGATGCAGCTCTGCCGGCCGCGGCCGCCCAAAAAGGCGCTCCCACGCGTCGGACCCAAACCCGACGACGCAGGAAAGTCCTCCCTCCAGATCGCGGAATTCCACGGCGCGCACCAGCGCCGCGAGGTCTCCGCAGAACGAGCGCAGAGTCGCCCGATTCTCAGAGCCCGGGTTGAGCTTCGCAACCAGAAAGATCGCGGCACGGGTGAGCGGCGCGGCCACCGCCTGTGCGAGGGCAGGCGATTTACGCGCCACCTCCGCCGCGCCTATCGGATCGGTCCCCATGGGTTATCGTCCTTGCGATGTGCAGGCAATCTCCCTCCCCGAAACGCCAAGCCCGCATCGCACGCGAAAAGTTCGCCCTGCAAGCTTACCATCGGTTGCCAAACCTGCAACTGCGTACTGGCATGGCGCAGATGTCTCCTAAGAGTTGCGGTTTCTCGGATCGTCTTTCGCACTGACGTATTCAAGCCCAAGCGGACCAATGGCCGTCACCTGCGTGATGTACTCGCTCGATTTCGCCCAGTGAAAATGGGACGTATTGCCGGGCAGAACGACCACGCTTCCGGGCGCATACGCCTCCAGCTTTTCCGGATCGAACTGATCGCCCAAGCCAATGTAGAAAACGCCGGAGATCACTGTGTAGACCCGGTCCTCCGGATGCCTATGCGGCATGAGCTTCACGCCGCGAGGCACTCTGACCCTGATCGTGTAAGGCGCGGCCTCCGAGGGTTCACCGACGACGACAGCAAGGCGAACCGAAGGTGGGAACGCCGCGAAGGGCTTCCAGTTGATGTCTTCGGGCAAGACCGACTTGAAAACGTCCTGGCCGGGCTGGTGCGCTTCAACCGTACCTTGTTGAGGTCGCGTCATAACTGTTGCGCTCTCGTTCGACATATAGAACTCTCCTGATCTAAGGGTGATGAACACAGGCGATTACACAGAAAGCTTGCACGCGAAACAATTGGACCAACGTATCGATCGACACCATCGCATCACCCGGGACGACGACTCTACATTCATCCTCGGTCGCTACTGCCGGGACAACGCGATGCCAGACTAGTGGGAAGGTCTGCATCTTCAGCGACCGGCGTGACCGCAACCAATCAACCAGCCCGCCGTGCCCGTGCCTCGCCACGAGAGGAGCCGACAAAGTTTTTTACAAAGTTTGCGATCGCATCGGCGGCCGTATCCAACGCGAAATGGCCGCCATCAACAACGTGGACTTCAGCGTCCGGCACGTCCTTGCGGTAGCGCTCCGGTTCGCCCGGGTCGAACGAGAGCTCATATTTGCCCCAGATCACCAGGAGGCGCGGCTGCGTCTCGCGCATCCATGCTTGCCACTTCGGATAGGCATCCACATTGGTTCGATAGTCGTAGAACAGATCACTTTGAATCTCTGCCTGGACGGGTTGGCTGAGAAAATAGAATTCGTCGGTCCAGAGATCCGGGTCATGGCGCTCGACGTCGGGATCGTTCCCCGCATGGCGCGCGCGTGCGGCGTCTAGCGACAAGAGATTCGAGCGCAGCGCATTTTCGTTCGGGGCGCGGTCGGCCCAAAAGGCGCGGCGCGTCTTCCAATTCGCTCCCAGGCCTTCGTTGTGCGCTACAGCATCCTGAACGATAAGAGCCTCCATCCGCGCCGGATGCACCAACGCCATCCGAAAGCCGACCGGCCCGCCATAATCCTGCATGTACATCGTGTAGCGCGAGAGTCCGAGTGCTTCGGTGAAATGATTCATGATCTCGGCGTAGTGGTCGAACGTGTACGCGAACCGTTTCGGATCGGGCCAGTCGCTATGCCCGAAGCCCGGGTAGTCAGGCGCGACCAGGTGGTAGCGATCGGACAGCCGCGCGAAGAGCGGCTCGAACATACGCGACGAAGAGGGAAGTCCGTGCAACAGAAGAATTGTCGGGGCATCCTTCGGCCCGGCCTCCCTGTAAAAGATGGAGAGCCCATCGATCTGTATCGTCCGGTAAGAAGTTGGGTAATTCATAAGATGTACCTTTCCGTGGCCTCAGGCAGCCGCCACTTGCGCAGAACCGCGGCGTGACATAGCGTCTCTTCCTTCCTTGATTCTCTGGATACACAGTCTTCAGCATCAAGGTGCGTAACGAGTAAAGACAAGGTCGGTCGCTTGGGTCTTCTCGTGACAGGGGAAGCAGCTCTTCATAAACGCCGCATCGCCAGCCTTGCCGTTCGCGAAGTGGCCGAACCCCCAACCGCCGGTCGCGGCGTACTTCTTCGAATCCTTGACTATAAACTGAATATTTGTGGGAGCGCCTGGAACGAAAGACTGAGCCTGTCCAAAGACTTTGTTGTTTTCGTCCGACGGGACGTTTCGGTAATGCAGAGCAGCAAGGATCGCGCCGTCCGGGAAGGGAAGCTTTCCTGCCCGGAAGGCGTTGATTGCCACATCGTTGCCCAACACTGCACCCAGACTGTTGAGGTTGCCGGCCTCATGAGCCGAGGAAATCCACTGCCAGTCCCGGTACCCACGAGGAATTTCAGTAACGAAAGCCGGAGCGGGCTGCCCATCCGCGTGGCCGGGCGCAGGCGCGACAAGAGTGACAAGGCCGGCGATTGTTGCAACTGCAACCAGGAAGAATGTGAAGCGTTTCATAACGGTTCCTCCACTCGATATGCTTCGGTAAACGAAGTCAGCGATCAGCCACCACAGGTCACAGATCACAGCAGAAACATGGAAGCGAAACAATTGGACGATGGTATTGGCGCTACGTTGGCATCAGTCGACGCGGCGAGCAAAGTTTCCAGCAAGATTCGACGATCTCGCGCCACCGTCAGCCGATGTGCCAATCGTGCCGAGGCCGCGACCGTGACCGCTCGCCAATCTCGAACCGTCGACCGCGGCGCGCTATCCATCAACTCTGACTCGTCAAGCCAGTCATCGGCGGAAATCCGCGCCTGTTCTGGACCGAATAACTCCGTCACCGCGCCGAGGAATGACGCCAACTCACGTTCCGCCAGGTGAGTCTGGTCTTCATAAGTCAAACAATCAAACGATGCATCCGAGTTCATGGGATTCTCCTCTTTTCTGAGCCTGTCCTGTAATCCGACCGCATCGGCTGCGACTCACGTATCCCGACCACCGCATCACACCAGACTCGTCGAGGCAAAACAATTGGACGATGGTATTGGCCTTCCCATCAGGGTGCGTAACGGGTGAAAACAAAGTCGCGAGCCTTGACTGGCTCGTGGCACGGGAAACACGTTTTAAGCAGCGCCTCGTCGGCGGGTTTGCCGTCTTTGAATTGAGCAAACCCCCAGCCTCCGGTCGCGGCGTATTTTCTTGAGTCCTTGACCATAAACTGAACGTTCGTGGCCGCCCCGGCGACGAACGATTGGGCGCGGCCAAACACTTTGTTGTTTTCCTCAGACGGAACGTAGCTCCACGCCAGCCGGGCGATGATGGCTCCATCCGGGAACGGCAGCTTCCCCTCCCGGTAGGCCTCAACGGCCACGTCGTTGCCCAGAAGGGCGCGAAGATCGTTGAGGTTGCCTTCTTCGTGCGCCACCGAGATCAACTTCCAGTCGCGGTATCCGGGTGGAATTGTGATTCCGAAGATCGGGGCAGCCTGTCCATCGGCTTGTCCAGACGTAGGGGCCGACTTGGCGACAAGGCCAGCCAGCGCTGCAACTGCAACCAGAAAGGACGCGATCCATTTCATTGTCTCATTCTCCTCTGCGATCACCCATATTGACGTTGATCAAACCGTCCAGATCGATGACACCTTGGGCGAAAGCCTCCGGAGCTTCCGACAGCCAATCGACGGCGTGGGTCCATCGGACCAGAAGTCCGGGCGGCGAGCAATTGGACGATAGTATCGTTCAACCCCGGGCAGGGTGGAAACCGCGCATCCCCAGAAGAAGTCAAACATCGCACTCACACTCCCCACCCAGGTTCAGCGCCAGCAGAATTTCTCTCGCGCAGACCACCTGTAAGCGCAAACGGATGGCGAGGAAACGAATGTGTAAAATCGGACAACCTGCCCTATCATGAGTCAGGCAGCCGCGCGCGGGCGTGGCGGAATGGCATACGCAGCGGACTTAAGGAAAACTTGAGTGCTCGCCTGGGAAACCGGCGATGCAGAACTGCTCAAATTCGGGGAAACCTTAACTGGCAATCCCGAGCCAAGCCCGGAGAGACACCAGCCGGGAAGGTGTAGAGACTAGACGGGCAGCACCTAAGCTCCGGATTTTTCCGGAGGAGGGTGAAGGGATAGTCCAGACCGCAAACCTGGCGTGAGCTTTCTAAAAGCGTCACGTCCGGGCGGCGAAAGCCGTAGACGGTACGAAAATCCGCAGGGCTTAAACGGCCCATGAGGGTTCAAGTCCCTCCGCCCGCACCACCTTGTCGATACCCAACCCCACTAGTGCGACACCAAAACTTCCTCGGCACGAGTTGGCAGGTTTGGAACGAGCCACCGAAACAGAAAAGTCGCGGCTAAGGCTCCTGCCAGTTGCGCCCCGATGAATAGCGGCACGTCAGCAGGTTGAATCCCGGCGAAAGTATCCGACAAACACCTGGCGATCGTCACTGCCGGGTTCGCAAACGAGGTCGACGCGGTGAACCAGTAAGCGGCGGTGATGTAGCTGGCAACCGCGAACGGCACAGCTCCTGAGCGCAGCCGCGAACATCCCCAGACGACCGACAGCAGTCCGAACGTAGCCACAAACTCGCTGAGGACCAACGACCATCCGTGACGGGGATGAGTTGAGAAAGAATACCAGCGCAGTCCGAACATGAGATGCGCGATGATCGCTCCGCCAACTCCCCCAGCACATTGCACAACGATGTAGGCGAGTGCGTGCGGCCAAGTGATACCGTGCTCAATTGCGTCGGCAACCGTGACAGCCGGGTTTAGGTGTGCGCCGGAAATCGGGCCGAAGGTCAGAATGAGAGCCACTAATGCAGCGCCCGTCGCAATCGTGTTCGCGAGCAATGCGATGGCGACATTGCCACCTGCCAGCCGTTCGCCCATGATGCCGGAGCCAATCACAGCAGCAACCAGGAATGCGCTGCCGACGAACTCAGCCGTCAATCGAGCACGCAGGTTGAATTTCATATTTGACCGTCACCGATGCCCGATCTTGTCGATCTCTTTCTTGATTGCCAGCTTGTCGATGGTTGCGAGAGGGAGACACAGGAAGAGGCTGATTCGGCGCTCCAGAGTCAGAAAGGCATCGCGGAATGCCCGCTCAATTTCCTTCTCTGTACCTCGCACCGCGGCTGGATCCGGAACGCCCCAGTGAGCCGTCATCGGCTGGCCGGGCCAGATCGGGCAGACTTCATTTGCTGCGTTGTCGCAGACGGTGAACACGAAGTCCATCTTGGGCGCAGCCGGCTTCGCGAACTCGTCCCAACTCTTACTTTTGAAGCCGGTCGTCGCGATGTGCACCGCCTCCAGTTGTTTCAGCGCCTCGGGACGAACCACACCCGATGGATGACTGCCGGCGCTATAAGCTGTGAATCGCGGTTTACCTTTGGCGTTCATCAATCCCTCCGCCATGATCGAGCGGGCGGAGTTGCCCGTGCACAGGAACAGCACGTTGTAGTGGTCCTTCATGTCAGTTGCCGCCAGGCTTCACGGCGCGCACGAAAGCACTCATGATCCTGCCATCCACTTGCGGCGCGATTGCGTCCACGTCAATGTTCTGGCCCGCAAGAAACTCGCGGGCGTCATCCACGTTGTAAACGCGGGTTGGTTCAAGGTCGATCTGCTCAAATCCCGCAGCAGCGAGCTTGGTGCGGTAGTCGTTCTCTTCTAACGATCCCGCATCTCGCCGCGGGTGACTACATCCGACACCGCAAATCGTCCACCCGGCTTGAGCACGCGGAAGGCCTCCCGCAGCACCGCATCTTTATCCGAGGACAGATTGATCACGCAGTTTGAAATGATCACGTCCACCGAGTTGTCGGGCAGCGGGATGTTCTCAATCTCGCCCTTCAAGAACTCCACGTTCGCGATGCCCGACTTGCGCTTGTTCTCTTCGGCGAGTGCAAGCATCTCATCCGTCATGTCCAGCCCGTAGGCTTTCCCGCTTGGGCCCACTCGCTTCGCAGACAACAACACGTCGATCCCTCCGCCGGAGCCGAGGTCTAAAACAATCTCGCCCTCATTCAACTTCGCCAGAGCAGTCGGATTCCCGCAACCGAGCGAGGCAAGTATGGCCTCTTCGGGAATCTGACCTGCTTGCGAGGCGTCGTATAGATTCGACGTGATCGGATCACAGCACCCGCTACTGGCAGTCGCTCCGCAGCAAGAACTGCCGCCAGCTTTCACGCGCAGTGCGGCCTGTCCATACTTCTCTTTAACCACTTCCTTAATGTCTGTGGTGCTCATGAACTCTCCTTATTTGCAAAGCCGAACGATCTGTTCGGGCTTGACCGCCTTGTTTCGAGTGCAGCACTCCGCGTACAAGAACTGAAGCAACTCCTGAAGTGCGTCCGTGTTGGCGGTGTATCGCAGGAATGTGCTTTCGCGCTGAACGCGGACTAAGTCCTCGCCTTTGAGTTTTTCCAGGTGGTGGGACAGGGTGGAATTGGGAATCTCTAGCTCGTCCTGAATTTCGGTGACGACCAGTCCGTCCGGATGAGCCGACAGTAGCAATTGAATGATCCGCAGCCGCGGTTCCGACCCCATAGCGGAAAGCATGTCGGCCAGCTTGGCCACTTTATCCGGCGCTTGGAGAGCTTGGACGCTGGGCATAATTCGATAATTGCAGAAATATGGGAACACGTCAAGACCGACCCTCCTTGACAACAAAAGTTGTCAATGGTACCGTTTCCTCGTGCTCGACCTCCAAGTCATCGATGATCCGGTAGCCGCGACCGCGGCTTTGGATCCCACGCGGGGTCGACTCCTCTCCGAGCTAGTCGTGCCCGCCTCGGCGGCGACGTTGGCCACGCGGGTCGGTCTGACCCGGCAGAAAGTCAACTACTACCTGCACGCGCTGGAGGCGCACGGGCTGGTGCGGCTGGCCGAGGAACGCAAATGGGGCGGCCTGACGGAGCGTCTGCTCGTGGCAACGGCCGCTTCCTACGTGGTTTCGCCGAGCGCCCTGGGTCCAGTCGCTGCCGATCCGAATCGGGAAATCGATCGGCTGTCCGCGAGCTATCTCATCGCCCTCGGCGCAAGGATTGTCCACGAGGTGGGCGATCTGGTTCGCCGTGCGAAAGAGACGGGCAAACGCCTGGCGACCCTCGCGGTGGACACCGAGGTTCGCTTCCGGTCGCCGGCGGACCGGGCAGCTTTCAGCAACGAACTCGCCGAGGCCATCACGAAACTGGTTGCGAAGTACCACGATCAATCCGCCCCCGGCGGCCGCGCGCATCGCCTGGTAGTCGTGGCGCACCCGCTGCCGCAGAAATCCAATCCCAAGTCGAATCTGAAGGAGCCATCATGAGCGTAAAGAAAGAACCATCCGGACGCCGTTCCGTCCAGGTCGAAGTCGAGGTCCCCGGCACGCCGGAAGAAGTCTGGCAGGCCATCGCCACTGGGCCGGGCATTTCCTCCTGGTTCGTGCCGACTGAGTTCGAGGAGCGCGACAGCAAGCCCGTTGCGGTGAAATTGAACTTCGGCCCGGGCATGGAGTCCAGCTCCGCCGTGACGGCGTGGGATCCGCCGCGGAGATTTTCCGCCGAGTCCCCTGGCTGGATGCCGGGCTCGCCGGTCATCGCCGACGAGTGGACCGTCGAAGCGCGCGGCGGAGGCATCTGCGTCGTCCGCATCGTGCACAGCCTCTTCGCCGAAACGGACGACTGGGATAACCAGCTGGAAGGCACCGAATCCGGCTGGCCGGGCTATTTCCGCATCCTGAAGATCTATCTCACGCACTTCCGCGGCCAACGCTCCGCAATGATGCAGTGGATGGCCCCCGCCACCGGAACTGAAGCGGAGGCCTGGGAATCGCT
This sequence comes from Candidatus Sulfotelmatobacter sp., assembly GCA_049517555.1. Classification (GTDB taxonomy): domain Bacteria; phylum Acidobacteriota; class Terriglobia; order Terriglobales; family Acidobacteriaceae; genus Sulfotelmatobacter. Next base: position 39,015 of record JBEKRY010000016.1, read on the forward strand.
GACCGCGGCCTTGGGTCTGAAAAGCGCAAACGCCGGACAACGTTGGGCGGTTCCAGAGAGCCTCCCGGCGGGCGTTCCGGTGCTAAGCGGAGTGGTGGAGCACGTCAGCCAGAGTCCATACAGTGCGCTGCTGCGGCTCGACCAGCCGGGGCCGGGCGCCGCCGCGCTTGGCGCCGTCAACTTCGGCGGCCAGAGCATGGTCACGCTAAGCTTCTACCTCTACGGCGATCAGGCAGCCGCCACCGTCGCCCGCGAAACACCGCTCTGGGAAGCCTGGATTCAACAACGCTTCCCGGCGCCGTAGGTGCCCCATCCCTGCGTTCTTTGCAAGGGTGGGGACGATGCTGCTTGTACCAGTCGTTTGTTCCGACGTTCACTCCGACCGCAACGCTTGCATCACATTCACGCGCGCCGCGCGTGCCGCAGGCAGCACCGAAGCGATTACCGCAACCGTCATCAGCACGAACGCAGAGACCAACACCGGCAGTGTCCCCGGCATCTTGACGTCCACGAAATATTTTCCCGCCAAACGCGCCAGCACGAACCCGAATGCTGCGCCCGCAAGCACGCCCGCCGCAGCCATCACCGCGCCCTCTTGGATCACACCCTTCAGCAGTCGTTCCGGCTCCGATCCCAGGGCCAGCCGGATGCCGAACTCCCGCGTCCGCGCACTCACCGAAAACGCCAGCACCCCCGCGACGCCCACCACTGCAATCAACAGCGCGACCGCCGCGAATACGCCAAACACCAGCGAATTTAAACGATCCGGCGTGAGCACCTCGGCGCGGACGTCGGCCAGAGTGGCGGCGCGCTCAACCGGCTGATCGGCAGACATCTCGCGAATGACGCGCGTGATCGGCGCGACCAGCGCATAGGGACTTGCCGCCGTGTGAATGAAGAGCCGGCCGCCAAAAATTGCGCCCTCATCAAAAGAACTGTAAACGCTGACCGTAGGTTCAGGAACGACGTGTTCGTCGTCAATATCGGCGGTGACGCCGATGATGCGGCGCGGCGCGGCCAGGCGCGCCTTTTCGAGATCGCTCCCGGGAAAGAATTGCAGCATCGGATCCGTCCAATAGACATGCCGATTGATCGCATCCTGGTTGGGGAACATCCGCCGTGCCAGAGTTTCGCTGACGATAACCACCGGCTCTTTATGATTATTCTGGTCACTATAATCCAGCGCATTGAAATCGCGGCCCGCAATGATAGGAACGCCAAGCGCCGCAAAGTATCCGGGAGAAATTGCACGCCACTTCGCCCGGGGATCTTCTACGCCAGCGGCATGGACATGTCCGTCAGCGGAGAATTGCAGACCGGGACCGCCGGTACCGTCGCCATCGCGCCACGGCACCACGTCGCCGAACGCGGTCCCAGTCACGCCCGGCAGCGCATCAATGCGACGGATCGCTTCCTTGTAGAAATCGACGACCTGTTGAGGCGTCTTCCCGAAGGACATAGGGGGAACGTCGATCGCGAGTACGTGTTGGGTGTCCAGCCCAGTCTGCGCCCGTTGCAGTGCGATCAGCGTCGTGATCAACGAACTTGCGCCGGCCAGCAACACGAAGGATGCGGCGATTTGGGTCACCGCGAAAATCCGCTGGCGGCGCCGTGAGCTGCTGGTGATCCGCACCCCTCCGCCTGACAGGCTCAATCCACTCTGGGTGCCGGAATACGTCCCGGAAGGTGTCCCCGAAGATGTCCCCGACGTGCCGGAAGAGGGCAGGCGCGGAACGTAGGCCAGAATCACTGCGGCAACGACCGCCAGCACCGCTCCCACCCAAAGCAAGCTCGAATCGACTCTGAAATCGAGAGCACGGACGGAGAAGCGCGAGGCGTAGCGGGCGAGAACGGCCACCATCGGCTGCGCGCTCAGCACCCCAAGCGCGGCGCCGGCACCGCACAGCAGAAGGCTTTCGGCCAACAGCATACGCCGCAACGCGCCTTTGCTTGCGCCCAGCGCCACACGCACCGCCAGCTCGCCTTCGCGGCGAACCGTCCGGGCCAGAACCAGATTGGCAACATTGGAACACGCGATGATGAACACCAGCCCTGACGCCGCCAGCAGCACCAGTAGCACAGTCCGGGCGCCCGACGTGATCTGGTCACGCAGCAACTTCACTCCGATCTGGAAGTTCGATTCCTGCGCGTAAGCTTCAGGATGGTCGTGCTTCATCGTGGAGTAAACCGAGAGCAACTCGGCGCGAGCCTGATCGACGGTCGCTCCGGGAGCCAGACGGCCGAAAACCTCAGTCATGCGATGGATGCGGCCAGTCACCATGGTTGCGGAAAGATGATGCGGGCTGGTGACCACGTTCGAAATAATTTCGGTATCTTGCGGATACGGGACGCAAGGCTCGAGCACGCCAATGACAGTCGCAGACCGATCCCCAATGCTACCCAGGCGAACGGTTTTCCCGATGACCGAAGGGTCCTTGTGAAGTGCGGTCGCCCAGAAACGGTAGGTGAGAACGACGACCCCGGCAGCGGTAGGACCGTCGTCTTGAGGCCCGATCAGGCGCCCGAGCACGGGATGAAGCCCCATCACCTCGAAATACGTGCCGCCGACAACCCCACCTTGAATGGAACGAGGCTCGCCGAGCCCGACCATGGTGAAATTCATGGCGGAGAAGTCGCCAAACGCACTCACGCTTTTCACGCTCGCCCGGAAGTCCTGTAACTCGGGTACAGAAAACGCAGCGTTATCTTCGCCGATGCCGGGAGCGCTTTGCCGGATATAGATCAGCCGATCCTCACCGCGATTGACCAGAGGCTTGAGCAGCACTCCGCGCACCAGCGTGAAAATGGCCGCATTCGCCCCGATGCCGAGCGCCAATGTGAGGACCACGGCAATCGCCAGCCCTGGAGTCCGAATTAACGAGGCGGCTGCAACTCTCAGATCGCGAACGAATGACATGTTCTTACCCTCCCTGCCTTGTGATGCATCATGCGTGCCAATACCAAGCGTCACATTTTAAACGACTTAGTGGGCAATCGGTTAGTTCCCACCGTCCGGTTCAGGACACCGCTGTACGGATCCGGACACTAAAGCGCAACCGTGGCACCGACACGCCGCAAATTTGAACCAGAACAATCAGAGTTTTCGTCGTGGCCGCCCTCATCGCGAGGTATCCTTTCGCCGCCGCCGATCGCTCTCCTTTATGATTTCAGTCAAATCCGCGACCGGCCGTATCTCAACCGGCCCCAGTCCATACTTCAAGCCCGGAAGCTGGGAGACCAGCTGAACCGCATGATTGAGGTCTCGCGCCTCAAGAATCTGAATGCCCCCGACCTGCTCCTTGGTTTCCGCATAGGGGCCGTCGGTGGTCGCGACTTTGCCGTTTTTCCAGTGCAGAGTCAACGCAGCCTCCGGAGGCTGAAGCGGCACTTCGGCAACCAGATGTCCGTTGGCGCGCAGATGGTCGTTGTACTCGAAGCATTCATCGAGCACCGCGCGTCGCCCGTCCTCGGTCATCCCCTCGAATTTTCCCGGCTCGAAATAGCCCAGACAGATATATCTCATTCATCCCTCCCTGTTTCCGGAAGCGGTGCAGTTTGGCCCTTACACGACTCTGTCATCCTGAGCGTAGCCGCCTTTCAGTCGTAGCGAAGAGCCTGCCCTGAGCAAGCGCAGCGCGCCGAAGGGATCTCCCGCTTAACCGGCCCCAGCACGTAAGCCAAACTGCACCGCTGCCGTTGTTTACTGTGACTCAGCGCCGCATCTCATCGTTCTGTTATCAGATAGTCGCTCGGGAGACCGAAAATCGACAGCCACTCCATTTTTTTCTAGACTTCTGTTTACGCGATCTAAAATCGTAAGAAGGGGCGTTAACACGATATGACCACGGACACCTTCAAGGGACAGACCTTTCCACGCCTCATCTGGCTTATGCCCGCCGCCTTCGCGCTTCATATCGTGGAGGAATACCAAGGCAATTTTCCGGTTTGGGTTACGCACGTGCTTGGTGGTTCGTTCAACTATCTTGCTTTCGCAGTCAATAATGCCGTTTTTTTTGCCATCATGGTGGGTTTAACCGTTTGGGTCGGCAAATCTGGTTCACGCCTGGCCGTTTTCTTTCTCATCGCTTGGACGAGCGGAAACATTTTCTGGGATGCGTTGTTCCACGTTCTGACGACAGCAAAATTTGACCGCTACTCCCCCGGTTTGATTACCTCCTCCGTGCTCTATCTGCCAATTTCACTCGTCGTCGGAACGGCTACTCTTCAAAGTAAGGCTTTGAGCGTCAGGGCTTTTCTTGGTGCCCTGACGTTGGGATTATGCCTTCTCACGTTCGTGATTTGGTACGGATTGTTCCATTTCGCAATCTGAAGGGCATTGCAGGCCGCTCGCCCAGTACGCGAAGACCCTGCCCTGAGCGCAGTCGAAGGGACGGGGCGCCCACCGTGTTGGTGATGCCGGCTAGATCAGAACCTGGCCAACCCCCCTCCGGCAGACTGATCCGTCCACCGGGCGTAAATGGTTAATGAACTGAATCCTCCGCCTGGAAGTAGACGCCGAGTTGATTGATGGAGGTGAAGTAGCCGGTGCTTCCCGGCTGGCCGATGATGCGCACGCCATCTCCCCAGGTATTTGGCAGGCTGAAAGTGTACGACGTGAAGTTGCCCGCGTCGGCGGTGTAGGGATACGGGGGCGTTACGGTCACGCCCGAAACGTCCACCCATTTGAAATTCTGCCGCACTTGAACGCGCAGGTTCGCCTCATACCAGCCGCCGTTGGGGAACATGGTCCCGGTGGTATATACCACCTGGTTGATGTTGTAGACCTTGGGCCAGGTGTAGCCCCACCAATCCGTGGTTTTTACCTGCTCGTCGTAATCATCTTCGCTCACGGTCGCATCTCCGCTATTCAGCTGGTCGGAGCAGTCACGTCCGCAGAGGGTTCCGAAATGCGTGCTCTTGCTGATGGCGCGCGTACCGGGAGAGAGAGCCAGATTATCGGTGGATGGGCCATTACTGGCCGAGGAGGGCTGGGCGGGCCGAAGGTGGAGTCTGCGCAAAGAGAACCGATATGAGTCGCCACCGCAACAGACATTGCTCTGCAACCACAGCGCTCTCCCGTCAGCGCTGATGAACTTCGAGGGGATGCTGGTGCCGTATTGTCCTCGGTTCTGCGTCAGACGAAGCGGGCCGAAGTCCGTCGACTGAAAATGCTTCCACGGACCCCAGGGCTGACTTGCTTCATAGAACTCATGCGTGCTGCAGGACCATGACGCAAAAATGTACTTCCGCAAAGGTGCGTCATAGGTGACGCCGCCCTGCGCAATCACCTGCTGGTAGGGCGGGCAATCCGGTCCAAACATGATGGGATAGAGCAGGCGCGTGTCGGTGAGCACGGGCAGTTTCTGGGTGATGTCTGTGGTCCAGACGGGCGCTCCATCTACATTGGTGCCCGCATAAAACTCCCAGGCGTTGCGCGCCTGCACCTGGTCGGCAGGCACGCGGCCGAGGAACATCGTCTCCTGAGAACGCCAGTTGTTGTCGAGACCGTAGGCATAGACGTAACCATCGATCGCGTTCGCAGAGTCTTTGCCATAATCGAGGAAGAAGATAGTCGTGAACTTGTAGGCCTTGGGGCTCGCGGCGTTCATGGGCTTGCCGAACATAGGCGCCTTTGTATTCCAGGTCCAGGTCACTCCGTTATCGACGGATTTGGCGATCGAGGCAGCCGGCGCGTCGTCGAAGGTCGATTCATTCAGATTCTGAAACGCGAGATAGATGGCTCCCCCTCGGCAGAGCATACCCGTCGGTTTGCGGGTATAGATACTGCCACTCCAGTTCGTGCCGACATTGTCCGCGATCGTGGTGCCGGTCAACTCTTCCGGCGTGCCGCTGATGCGGCTTACCGCCATGTCGGTGTAAAACTTCCCAAAGCCCGTACCATCGCCATTGGCTGCATACAGGTTGTCGTCATTTGCCCAGCATGAGGGCCAGAGATCGCCATTCCCCGTCATCTGGTAGGTGGAGAAACGTTCCTCCGCGACGGTGGAGAAAAAGTTGCTCTCCGGCGGAGTCTGCGCCGGGCAGGATGGAAGCAGCAGCAGGCCAAGAAAGAAAAAGCAAAAAGTGCGCAGAACGAAGCCGCAACGCATGGTGAGGTTCCCCCGAGAGTGGTTGGTAGAATAGCCTGCCGAGATTGTGGATTCAATCGTTATAGATCAAAGACAGAACCAGGAATGGGCGGCCGGCCTTTAACGACCTTTGCGTGCACCATTCCCACTGAGGGTGCCCCATCCTTGTGCTCTTTGCAAGAGCCTGCCCTGAGCGGAGCCGAAGGGGTGGGCAGCGATGCTGCCGACGCAGCTTTTGTCCGTTCTGCACAAACCCCGCCGCGTATGGACGGGTGGACCACTGAAACCCGACGTTGTCTTGAGGCGGAAGTCCAATACCTCTATTTCACTCCCGCACGCTTCTTGCTCTCCATCATCACTCTCCTCAAGATCCGATTGATCCGCGTCTGGTAGCCCGGCCCGTTGGACTTCAGCCAGTCCACCACTTCCACATCCACGCGCAAAGAGATCCTGCGTTTGCGCGGACGGTTCCAGCGCGACTCCGCCCCCGGCTCATCCTCCGCCAGAAACAAAAGGTCGTCTTCAACCGACGCATGCAGCCACGCAATGGTCGCGGGTTTGGCCCGAGATTGTGCCCGCCCCTTTCGCGCCTTTGCTTTCTTGCCTTTAGTTGTCATGACAATATCGTACGCCCTCTACGGTCATGACGTTATGTTCCTGAAGGAACACTCCAGCCGGAATCAAATCGATGGATGCATGCGCCGGCTATTTGTGGGCGGTCTGATTCGGCAGCTCAGCCCGTTTCGCTACCTTGTGCCGGATCTGCTCTTCGGACAGGATGGGCGACAAGTCTTCCATCTCAAAGACCTGGCGGATTTCGACCTCGTAGTCTCCGG
>JBEKRY010000017.1:0-36663 GCA_049517555.1 Candidatus Sulfotelmatobacter sp.
GGGCCGCCCTACGATCCGGCTTGCCTGCTCACCTTGAGCTATATACAAAACTTTGCGTGGGGTCAGACGATCCCAACTCAATATCCTCTGAACATTGCTCCAATATCGCAGTACTTCACCGACGTGGCGAACGGAACTTTGCCGCAAGTCGCCCAGATTGAACCGGCGACAGACGCCGGTTTCGATGAGCATCCATCGAACTCGGATGCGGAACCGAATGACATTCAATGGGGGGCCAACTACGTGTCCTCAGTCATCAACGCGCTGATGACGAGCACCTCGTGGGTAGACTCGGCTTTTATTCTCACCTACGATGAGTCCGGAGGTCTTTACGACCACGTTTCGCCGCAGCCAGCCGTCAGTCCGGATGGCATCAAGCCAGTGGATTTTCTTCCGGAAGATATTTGTACGGTAACGACCGGACCGACTTGCGACTTTGTCTACACCGGCTACCGCGTGCCCCTGGTGGTGGTCTCGCCGTATGCAATCAAGAACTACGTCTCGCACAGCGTGGCCGATACAACCGCGATTCTCAAGCTCATTGAAACTCGGTTCAACCTACCGGCTCTAACCAACCGGGACGCCGCTCAGATCGATATGACTGAATTTTTTGACTTCACCAATCCGGCTTGGACGATCCCTCCGAGCCCACCGGTGCAGATTATGAGCGGCGCTTGCTATGTGAATCAGTTGCCTTAACGAGGGTGCGAGTGCCTGTATTTGTCTGCGGCATGATGACCCGAACGCTTGGGCCGAATTCTTTCTTACGCTTTGGACCAGGACATGGAAATTTATGAGATTCAGGGCGAAAGGTAACAGACACAACAGCCGCGCACTTCAGCTTTTCGTGCCCTCAAGTGAGCATCAACATTGGCGGAGCATGATGCTGGTTAGCATGTGCTTCTTGCTTACTCTTTTGGCCTCCGAAGTGAGGGGGCAGACTCCCGCATCGACTTCGGCTCGCTCAAGCCCGACCGGCATTCCGCAGACGGCTCCCCCAGCAGACGCCGAGCCCGCGCCGAAGAGTAATGGCGCGACCGCGCAGGACCAGTCGAACGGCCAGCAACCGAATGGTCAGCAACCCAGTGACGACCAGAGTTCCGGGTTCGTGTTCAAGACGCAAGTGCGCGAAGTGATTTTGCACGCTATTGTCGTCGATGAGCGGCGGCGGCTGGTAACCGATCTCGATCGATCCGCGTTCACAGCCTTCGAAAATGGAGTGCCGCAGGCAACTACGTCCTTTCATCGGGACGATGTTCCGGTGGCAATGGGCATCGTGATCGACAACTCCGGCTCCATGCGGGAGAAGCGAGATAAGGTGAATCAGGCGGTGCTCAATTTAATTGGCGCCAGCGGACCGAAGGATGAAAGCTTTGTGGTCAACTTCAGTCAGGATTCCTTTCTCGACCAGGATTTTACTTCTGACCCAAGTCTGCTCCAGGAAGCTCTGCAGAAGGTCTCGGCGCAAGGCGGCACCGCGCTGTATGACGCGATTGTCGCTTCCGCTGTTCATTTGAAAAACAATACCCGCGTGCAGCGGAAAGTCTTGCTAGTGATTACCGATGGCAGGGACAATGCCAGCCAGGAAACACTACAAGAGGCTGTACGCCGCTTGCAGCAGGAGAATGGACCGACGCTCTACGCCATCGGGCTTCTCGGGGACGAACTTCAGCACTCCGACACTGGGGCTCTGCAAAGTCTGGCCGAAGTCACGGGTGGAGTTGCCTTCTTCCCAAAGAGTCTGGACGAGGTTAGCGACATCACTCGGGTCGTGGCGCGCGACATTCACAGTCAGTACACAATCGGCTACAAACCAACCGACCATAGTAAGACTGGCGGATACCGTACCGTCGAAGTTAGAGCGCAGGCGCCAGGCCATGGCAAACTTACCGTTCGCACTCGGAGTGGGTATTACGCGGGCGAGGCTGTCCATTGAGTATCGGCTACTACTGAAGCTGATTCATTTTCAGCCCTTATCGAGAGCGGCAAATCAGCCGCAGATCGTCGAACTACCAAATGCCCTTATCGCTTCCTGTAATCTTTTGCCCCACCGCAGCCGCGGTGGCCAGGCATGGCAACAAGCTCAGGCGGACGCTGTTCTTTAATTCTCGATTGAGCAAGAGGGTTGTCAGTTGTGAGCCATAAAGTTTGGCAGACTGCGGCATGATCGGGATACGCAGGTAACCCCGGTTGAAGTGCAGTTCATCGCCGCCGAATCGCGCTGCGACCCGCACGAACGGCGGGAGGTCAAGACCTCGACCACGGTAGTGGTTCACGTAGTCCGACACGATCGCAAGATAACTGGCCACGCCTTTCCAGATACCGGCGATCTTGGACGAGAAGCGCAGATGCTCGAAATCGATGTCGCCCGTTTCCGACAGCGCGGTGGTGTCGATGATGTCGCACAACCGGAAGTAGAAATGGCGGTACATCCGTTGCAGGGTGGAGATCATCACACGATCCTCGGCAGCAGGCACCCTGAACGTGCGGTTTCCAATAACCGCCAACCGAGAACGCATGGCCAGGGACGCGGCAATTCCGACCTGCTCGCCAGTTTGACCCAGGCGGCCCATGTGGATCTCAACTGCCTCGGGCAATCCGGGTATCATGAAGTTCCACTTGCGTGCCAGGCGATCTCCCCAACTGCGTGGCGCAAGTTGTGCTTCGAAACTGCGTTTCATCAGTTGCAGCACGTCTTTCGAATCCGCATCTGTGTACAGATCCAGATCGCTGCCAAGGTCGGGCCAATGGTCGAGCGATTTTATGACCGTGACATCGTGCCCTTCCGCGCGAAACGTGTCGCAAATTCTCTGCAGGAAAGATATCGCGTTCTCGATGCGCGAACCCTCGGCTGCTAGCGCGGCCGCCGCCCATTCGGCGCGGCAGTCGTCCCCTGCCTGGCGCATCATTTGAAGGAAAACATCCAGACCGCGCATTACCACGTGATGGGACTGGGACAACGCCAGCATCTCGTCAAATTCTTCCCGGTTGATTTCTGCAATGCCTAAACCCAGTTCGTCAGACATGGGAGAAAGTTGTGCTTCTTCCAGGCCTGGCGCCAAGAGAAGGCGCGAAAGGGCGGTAAGAGCATTACTTGAGCAAAAGGGAGTTGATATTTTGGTCATATTGGCGAGGATCGGTGCTGTTGGAGCGCTGGCCGGACTCATTGTTCGCGGGGTCACTGGATAACCGAGGGTTTCGGATCGGTTGGCAATACTGTCGGTTCCAGAACTGGCGTGTTGTCGCGGTGCTTCAGTTCGATCGGACCTGTTTGCCGGCGCCGAGCCTGGTTTTCCTGGACGATCTCGCCGCCAACTTTCTGGTCGCTATCGGCGATAACGGTAGAGAGATGCTTGCCTTCGGCGGAGCTTCGGGTCGCAAGCCCGACACGTTCGTTAGCGTGCTCGGCTTTTTGAGCTCTCGTATAGAAGAACTGCGCAGTTTCGAGGTCGCCCTCTTTTTCCGCCACATAACCGACGTTGTTGAGCGAGAATGCGCTGTTTGGATCCAGAGAGTAAGAACGGAGGAAGTCTTGCCTCGCAGCGGGCCAATCATTGCCATTGGTCGCTGAAACTCCGCGCACCGCGAACAATGCAGCCTGTGCCTGATCGGTTGCTGCTTTTTGCATGCGCTCTCTCAGTTTTCTTGCGCTGTCCGCAGCCATCATGCTGACGGGCTTTCCTCTCCAATCATGGTTCAGCGTGACGACGACTGGTTCCGAAGAGTGCGAGTCAGCCGCTGCCATATAGAACGTCAGCGCTTGCTCGTAATCTCCTTGCGACTCGCTGGTTACGCCCAGATTGTTCAAGGTGAATGTATTCCGCGGATCCAACGCCAGCGCTTGCTGCAGCAGGAGATTCGCCTCTGATGCTCGGCCCTCTGACAAGAGCTGAATCGCTTCGACATTCATACGATTGACCTGCATGGGGACGTTGTTCAGGCTGCCGAAGGCTGCCCGCATTGGCTTACCTTCCAGGCTCTTCGTGTTGGTTCGGTCGATCACTGCATCACTCGCCTGTTCGGACGCCAGACTGTAGAACTTCTGCGCGCGATCCAGTTGGCCCTGCAATTCAGAAATGTAGCCCAGGTTATTCAACGTAAAAGGGTCCGCGGGATCGAAAAGATACGCTTTGTAAAAGAGCGTTTCGGCCTTCTCATATTGTTGCTTCCGGAGGGCGTCAACCCCATCCCGATTGAGGCGCTGCACCAGGGTGAGTTCGCTTCGCTTGGGGAGTGTGAGTTTGAGGTCTCCTGCCCAGGCGCTCCGAGGTGCCCAGCCCACTGTGACGGCAATGATTGCGGCAACGATTGCCACTAAACCGGGATGTTTACCACGCATGTTATGGGTACCTTATGAGCGTGAGTTGGATGCGCCGGAGGGGATTGCGTTGCCTAGCCCAAACGCAAACAAAGTTGCCGCGGAGGGAGCTTTGAGACCACTGTTTATCACTTCAAACCATCAAAGAGACGTTGAACCCAAGCAACAGATAAGGGTGTCCTTGATGGGTCGTTTTCTAGCTGTTGTCATTCTTAGTAGCGCGCTTAGTAGCGTGGCATTCGCCCAATCAGCGTCGACGTCATCCGCCGGTTTGGCGACATCGCAGGATCAGGGCGCTCAGCTGGTCTCCAGGCCGGAGGGCGCCCTAGGCATGTCGCCTAGCCTGCCGACAATGCCTATCGGGCGGAGCACCGTAATTGGTGGCTCCATTCGTGGGGTCGACGGCGTTCGCGACCAGGTCACACTGAATGTGTTCGGCGGGCGGACGTTGAAGATTCTCTTTGACGCCCGCACCCAAGTTTTTCGTAACGGATTAAGAAGCCCGCTGCGCGATCTGCGCCCTGGCGACCATGTTTCGGTTGAGACCGTACTGGATGGAACGACAGTGCTTGCGCGCAGCATCCACCTGCTGTCAGTGCTGCCGGAAGGCCAGTGCCAAGGGCAGGTGCTTAGCTATGATGCCGGCTCACGGGAATTGACCGTGCGTGACGTTCTCTCTCGTCAACCGTTCAAACTACGAGTACCTGCCGGCACCGCAATTGTTGGCCAGGGCCAAGCTGCATCTTCCACAGCTTCCGCGGATAGCGGCTTTTCGGGCTTGGCAACCGGGACTCTAATCTCAGCCCAATTCCAATCTGACAATAAGGGGCACGGTGTGGCAAGCCAGATCGTGATTCTGGCAGCTCCGGGAACGGCGTTTGTATTCGTGGGAAATGTTGCGTTCCTTGACTTGCATCTCGGCCAGCTAGTGCTGGTCGACCCACGGGACGGGAAACGCTATGAAGTATTCTTTGATTCGGCTCGCTTCCCGGTGAGCCCTAAGCTCCACGAAGGGGCCGATGTCACTGTGACCGCGGACTTCGATGGCGCCCGCTACGTGGCCAGCGCGATCGCCATCAATTCTCCTTCTGACAACTAGATCAAACGTGTGGAGCAGACGGGCCCAACCAGCGGGCCAGGACGGACAATGGCTTTGCCTAGTTAGAGTTGTTCTCGCTGGCAGCGCCGGTTGAATAGCCCGGCGCGCAGCTCGTGGCAAGGTGAAAATCGCCCGCCCAGTGCCGGACCTAAATCTCCAGACCCAAATCTTTAAGGAAGAGAGCCGTACACATCCAGTTCACCCCGCGGATTTGGCACCGTTGTCAGATCGTGACCGGTTCCAATGTAAACCTTCCCATTCGCAACAATGGGCGAGGTGAACTTGATTCCGTATCCCGGTGCATCCCCTGCGTTAATTCCGCTGTCATATAACTCAGTGGTCAAATCGAGGGCGTCGTAGGCGCGCAGGATTGCAGTCGTCGGCGGAACGCCAACTGGTGGGTATTGGTTTTGAAGCGGGTCCCCGTGGTCAATCATCCACAAGATTCCGTTCGCAGTGCCGTTGGCCGAAATGAAGGCCGTCGCGCCATTGCTGCCTTGCTGCATGGCAGGTAAGCTCGTCAGCGCCGCCGTTAATGTTCCCGAATATTGAAACTGTACAATCCCGACGGGTATGGCTGTTGAGGTCGGGGTCAATCCGACGTATACCGATCCGTTGAAGTAGGATGGCGTCGAAAAGAATTCATAGGAGTTGATGTTGGTGGTCCATGTTAATGGCGGGAACGGCGGGGGGTCCGTGCAACTTGAGGAATACGGTAAGAAGTCCTGATCGATCAACACACCTGGCACCACTTGCGTCGCTCCTGCATCATTGTCTTGCTCGTGGCCAAGATCCGTTTCGTTCACCAAATAGAGTACTCCGGTCTTTCCCCCCGCCAGGGCTTCGGTGCTTCCTGGAATCAGCAACAAACCTCCTGACGCCAAATCCGCGTCGTGGCAATTCATGTAGCGATAATCATCGGGTGTGAAGTAGTCGAGCATTTGAAGTTTCCCATCGCTCGAGAACTTCAGCACGGAATCGCTCCATGCCGTCAGACCGTCCCAGGGTCCGTTCCCGGTCGTGATGTAAATGTTCCCACTGTCATCGGCAGCCGGGCCGCCGCCACCCATCCACACTCCTCCCGCGCTGGCGTACAGACCCTCGCCATTCAAATTGGGACTCGCGTTGAATACGCCAGTTTGGGCCAGAGTCAGCTCGTTATAAGCCAGCAACCATCCGCTATGACAACCGCCGAAACCAATGTAGACCGTACCGTTTGACACGAGCAAGGCCGCCCGCTGCACACAGGACACGGTCAGGGAGACAACGCCGTTTATCGAGTCTGAATTCGTACCCGGCACTGAGGCCTGAATGGTGACCGGGCTCCCGGTGGTCTGCGCTCCGGTGAGAATGTTCAGCGCGTTCAGGCGGAAAGTGGAGGCGCCCGTGGACGTTAGCGTTTGGACAGAAACCACATACATCGTGTTCGAGGTTGTATCGATCACTGGCGTCGAGGTAACACCCTCTACCGGCTGAATGGGGCCGTCGAGGATCGGCGTTTCTCCCGGCTGCAGCAGAGAAACCTGCCACAATGGCGTGCCATTGTTATAGTTGTCGGCGTCAAAGGCATACACGCTGTCATTCTCGGTGGCTGCGAACACCACATTGCGAGTGATACCGTTGATAACGAGGTTCGACATCAGAAGCGGCTGCCCATACTCGTACCCGTCCAACAGGTAAGAAAACAACTTGCCAAAGGTTTGAGGGGTGACGTTGGCTGGCGACAGTGATATCTCGGTCGGATTCAACCCCGTGCGTTGAGCGTCGTAGTGCCACATTGCAACGTTAGTAATTCCGGCAACGGTCGACGTCACGGCAAGTGATGCGCTCCCGGTGATCCCGCCGAGCGAGGCAGTCACCGCCGTTGAGCCTGTCGTTATCCCTGTCGCCAGGCCGCTCGAAGCTACAGTCGCTACCGCTGGGGTTGCGGCCGTCCAAATGGCCGTCGAACTTACATTGGCGGTCGAGCCATTGCTGTAGGTTGCTGTGGCGGTAAACTGCTGCGTGGAGCCTACGGCGACGCTTGCGCTCGACGGTGTTACCGATATCGACGATAGCGTGATAGTCGGGCCCGTCACGGTAAATGACGCGCTCCCGGTGATCCCGCTTAAGGACGCAGTCACGGCCGTTGAGCCAGCCGTTATCCCTGTCGCCAGACCACTCGAGTTTACAGTCGCTACCACTGGGGTTGCGACCGTCCAAGTGGCCGTCGAACTTACATTGGCGGTCGAGCCATCGCTGTAAGTTGCCGTAGCGGTGAACTGCTGCGTAGCGCCCGCTGCAATGCTTACGCTCGACGGCGCTACTGAAATCGACGCGAGTGTGACCGTGGACGCCATCACGGTAAGTGACGCACTCCCGATGATCCCGCTGAGCGAGGCAGTCACCATCGCCGAGCCCGCGGCTGCTCCTGTGGTCAGGCCGCTCGAAGTTACCGTCGCTACCGCCGGGGTCGCGACCGTCCAAGTGGCCGTCGAACTTATATTGGCGGTCGAGCCATCGCTGTAAGTTGCCGTGGCGGTGAACTGCTGCGTAGCGCCCGCTGCAATATTTGCACTGGCTGGCGCCAAAGATATCGATTTGACGGTCACAGCCGCGGGCACAGACCCGCATCCCGTAATTGCGATCGCGAGCGACAGTACGAGACAAGAAACGGGGACGCAAAGCCAGCGCCGACGACGAGAAGCCATAAGCCTAATCTCCAAAGGAATGCCATTCCGTAACCACGGCAGAAGAGTGCCAGAAATCGTCCCGACGGAAGATCAGGGAGCACAAGGACTGTCGCCACCTCGACGGAGGTGCCGTTTAGTTGCCATAACCTTGTACAAGGTTGCTCTGCCCCGAAAATTACGAATCCGGCAATCGATGTTTGGCGTGAGCCGGCACGAGAGCCGCCGGACACCAAATTCCATTCCGATCGCAACGGCCCGCGTTGCCTTCCGATCGCGATCCCCGGCGGCCAAAGCCCGCAAAAGGCTTGCAGCTGCTCGCTTCCCGGCGAGGCAACAGCGCCTGTTAGGAATGGTCTCGAAAGGCTCATCGAAAAGCCGGTATCTCAAGGGAATTCCGCCACGCGCGATTGCGGCATCAGTACGATGCCCTTTCGACTGGAATCGACGCCATTTCTTCGTTGACCATACCCAGAAGTCTGTATTACTGTTTGGGCAACATCGGTGACTCTCGGGATCGATCCGATCGATCAGCGAGACTAAAGGGGCAACCTCCCGTTCGCGTCGGGCTTAGTCCATTCAATTAGGCAAGTCAGAACTTGTGATCCACAAGTGTGCGCGTTCAACAGACTCGGAGGTCCCGACCATAATGAAGGCCTTTTTCTGCATTCTCCTTGTTTTCTTAGCGTTGGCGACATCCGCCCTGGCCAACGTCACCGTCACCAGTCCCAGCAGCGGGGCTACAGTTGGCTCGCCGGTGCCTTTCGTAGCGACCGCGACCTCAACCACTTGTTCGAAGGGCGTGGCCTCCATGGGCATTTATGTGAACAGCCAGTTGGTTTACGTCGTCAATGGAGCAAGCATGAATACTACTTGGGCCCTGTCTCCCGGTAGCTACAGCACAGCCGTGGAAGAGTGGGACTATTGTGGCGGAGCAACCTATACGACGGTGGGGATCACGGTCAGCAGCCAAAGTGGCGTAACTGTGACGTCGCCCGCGAACAATGCCCAGGTCACCTCGCCAGTGAATTATGTAGCGTCGGCGAGCACGAGTACTTGTTCGAAGGGCGTGGCATCCACCGGGATCTATGTAGACAACGTATTGACCTACGTCGCGCAGGGAGCGAGTCTAAACACCCAGCTTTCGTTGAGCGAAGGGTCCCACGACACCGTAGTGGAAGAGTGGGACCATTGCGGTGGAGCTGCTTATACAACGGTGAATATCACGGTGGCGAGCGGCGCAAGCAAATTCTCCAATCTCCAGACCAATGAAGGCTGGGACAGTTGGGGTCAGCTTCCGCCCGCCTATGTTGACTGTTCACCCTGTTCGGGACTCTCGTGGTCGACCAAGTACGGAATTACATCGCCGTCAGAAAGCGGAGATGCGACTCAATTCAATACCAGCGGAACTACTCCTTACGGGGTTGTTCTGTGGTACAACCCGGTGATTGGCCAATTCTCAACGCAGGGACTGCCCGACCTGAATCATACGCTGGTTCCGAGTCTCCACAACTTTACCTATGACACCGACGTTTATGTGACCAACGCGGCCGTGACTCAGGCGTTGGAGTTCGATGTCGCGATGTACATGAGTGGGATCAAAATGTTCTGGGGCACCCAGTGCGACCATTTAGGGGACGGGAACTGGGACGTATTGAATAATGTGAGTCCCGCATGGGTTTCTACCGGTGTTCATTGCAGTCTGCTCAATGGCTGGAACCACATCACTCTTCAATTTCAGCGAGAGTCGAACAACGATCTTCTGTACCAGTCGATCACGCTGAACGGTGTGACGTCCAACATCAACGAAACGTATGCACCTGCGACGGCGCCCGCCAGCTGGTATGGCATTACCGTTAACTACCAGATGGACGGAAACTACAACCAGGCGGCAAATACCACCTATCTGGACAATTTGACTCTCACCTATTGGTAGAGTGAGCAGGCAATCGATCTCCGACTGGCGCTCGACCAAAAATCGTCGCAACACTGACGAGGATCCAGCCTTTATTTTGAAGGTGTCGGCGCTGTGTGAGCGAAAGTTGGGGACGACGGAAGGCCATGAGGAGAAAGCGCATTCAGTACTGGTTGCAACACCTGCCGCTCGACGTCGTGAACTGCCTGGGGAGCGATAACTATCATCCCGCCGATCAATTCACTCAGGGCCAGATAAGACACACGGCTGCTGTGAAGAAAATCGAGCGGGTACTCGGGTTTGCGCGCGCGAGCCTGAACCGGATCGGCGTCCAGCAGGAAGCTGATGTCCGGTCGCGGAACGAATCGCAGCAGCAGCCGAACATAAGCACGAGAGATTGGATTCTGTAATGACAAGTTCGCGAGTTCGTCATAGAGATATCGATCGAAGATTATGACGTCTGCGTCCGCCCTTAGGGTTCTTGCTATGACGATGCGAAGCGAAACGGTATCCACGAGGTAAAGACCGAAACGCACCGCAGTCATATACCAGGACTGGACATTCTTGTCTCGTCGGTTTACCGGGCGTGCCGGAGTTCCGACACCGCTTTCTCCATTGAACAGGGTGTGGCCGGACACTTCTCGGATCCGCGTGAGCTTCGCGACGTCATCCCAGAAAGTGATCAACAAAACACGAGCACCGGCCTCGTTCAGCCGGACGCGAAGATTTTCGATTTGAGTGCTTTTGCCGGCACCGTCAATGCCAGAGAAGCTGACTAAGCTGGCGCGCCGGTCTCCAGGGGATTCCAGATTCATGTTCCAATTGCTTCTGTCCGGGCGCCCGCTGGCCACGCGCTAATGTGGCCGGCTGGGACTGGCACTGGCCAGAGCCACAACCGCTCCGACTGCAACACCAGCGCCTGCGATGGCCGCCACTTTGATTATGATGGAGCGCGCTCGCCTTTGCTTTCCCGGTGCGATCGCGGCTCCGGCTGGTCTGGATGCCGCCACACCAGTTGTCTTTATAAATGTTGCTGCGGCTGTGCCTACAGGTTCTTGTGGGTCGCTTTGTAATTTCGGAGAGGGCTGCTGCGCACTGGACAGTCGACTGTCGTCGATTGTTTGCGAATGGAAAGCACCCGGACTGTTGGGAAGGGGAGTGTCGGGAAGCGGCTCAGGCTGGAGTGGTCCGGCTTGCGCCTGATTCGCGCTAATCGCGGAAGTTCTCGTCCCAGCCTTCGAGGAGGATGAACCTTCGGCCTGTTGATCGGGGACCATCTCTTGCTGCGGTGATGGGACGGCAGTCGCAATGGGCGCAACAAATAACAGCAGAAGGCAGCCCGCGATGCGGCGCCTCAGCCAACGCCACGGGGTTTTTATTGTGACCTCCAAATCTGGAGGCCCTCCGCGCGAGATAGACGGACGATCTTTGAAGCGGTTGTGCCGCGCTCCAGATGAACGAGTCGAATATTCGTGCCGATATTCGTGCCGAAGATCCTGCTGGAAACTATTTGTCGGGAATCGGTGGAAGCTGTTTACCGCGTCTGCGGTGCTGTCGAAAGCCTCGAAAAGATGATCAACCCTTGCTAGTTCGAGAGTCGCCGCTGCTCCAGCAGGGATTGCCGCGAGCTTGACGTCGCCATTTCGTTTCATGGCCTCCTCCAGGCAACTCAACAAAACCTGGATTCCAGCGCTGTCGAGTTTCCGCACTTTCGAACAATCAAGCACCACGCGAGGCCGGTCTGCGTTCCAGCAAGAATCCACTCCGCGAAAAAGCAAGCCGCCTTGTTTGAGGCTTAAGTTTTCCGGAAGTTCTTTTACCGATACGGCTCTTGCACGTGTCATATTCGGGATCTCAGACTGCAACGAAGCTTCTTTATCTTTCTCGTTACTTGTGCGAAAGATGCGGAGCCCAGTAATCAAGCCTCTTAAACAATTTAAAGGGGCAACACTACAGGGTCTATCCTGTCGTGTCAGTAGAGGGAAGTCCGGTTTGCGCGAGAAAGTTAAATATGCGTTTTGATCAAAAGGAGCTTTACAAAAGACGCGCGAGTTCGGTCGCGATAAGCGGAAGGAATTGGGGTAACCAACTAGCCTAAAACGGCAAAGACATCCGGGCGGCTGCTCTATTTTTCGTTAAATATATTCGTTAGATAACTTTGCGCATCCAGAAGCTCGAAGGCCATACTCGATCACCGTCGAGGCTGGGGAGAAACCGCCGCTTGCCCTGCGCCATATTTCGGTAACTGTGCTTCCAGTGTGGAAATGCATGCTCGAGAGCTTCCGGATCGAAGCCTTGCATCGCACTGCTCCCCCAGAGGACCTCGAATCGCGGATTGAAGGTGAGGAGAGCCTCCAGCAGATACTGCTCTGACCAGAAGGACAAATTCTGTAACACCATGTCCTTCGGATAATCCGATGGGATAAAGATGTCGTGGGCGTGAATCAGCACGCCACGGTTGAGGCGGGGCAGTATCTCCAGGTACTCGCGCACCACATCGCTGCCGATGCCTACAACGTGAGTCGAATCGAGAAACAGAAAGTCTCCTTCCTCCAGACTCAGGAAGATGTCCAGATCGATACTCTGGATGGAGGCGGCGATCAGCCGAACACGATCACTCAACGCTTCTTTTGGAAACCGGTCAGGATGCGGGTCAATCGTCAGCAATTCTCCGCGGACGCCGTCCGCCTTTAAGTTCTTGTCCAGGGCAGCCGCCAGGACTCTGCTGCTGTGGCCGCCGCCGACTTCGATGATCCGCTTGGGCTTGATATGCCGCACCAAACAGTATGCGATCTCGGCATCCACCGTTTCAAAAAATCCATTGCCCCGCGTGTAACCCGCGCTGCCGATTGCGCCCGAGGGCGATCCCCATTCCGGCTCGTACTCCGGCACAACATTTCGCAAAAAGTCGAGTTGCTTTTCTAAAGCCAGATCCACGCCAACCGGAAACTGCTCGGTGGGCCACTTCCGAGCTTCCAATTCCTTGAGATCGGGAACCGGCCAGTAGTAGTGATTTGGGACGAGACTGACGCCGAGGCTCTGCAACGTGCGAAAAGCAGACCGTATGATTCCAAGTGCGGGTTCAGTCGTCCGAAATTTTCTGGCGAGGTTCAGAAGCGGAGAGTCGTCCCGCACCGGGGCAGGAGGAGCGAATGCCTCGTCTTGAACGTTCTCTATTGCGGATTGACGACTCATAGAAGGCTTCTCCTTTTGAGGTTGTGATTTTGATGCGGAGCATGGGACAGAGTTGCCCACGTGGGCCCGACGTAACAGCGATAGCAGCAGATATCGTTCAAATCAGAACTCTTGGTCCAAATTCCCAAAACGCCCTATTTCTGTGCCAGGGACGGAGAATGGCATAGTCCCACGAACGAGTCTAGACTAGCGATGCCGAACGTCTACTTGCATCGTTGATGCGAGTGCCGTTGGTTATCGGGACCGCTGCAAGAGTCGAGTTAGCTCAGCCTCAGGATCATGTACCGCGTGCGTTAACAGATTTGTGCCGTACCGAAACAGCGTCGCAACATTCGTTCGGTACCAGCAGCATTCCGTCATCTTCGGCGAGAGTCCACACATGAAACGAAGCTTGTGCAGGCTTCCCGGGGAGCTCAGCGTTGCCGCCACGAGGCGGTGATTTCCATCCAGGATGGTGAGGGGTTCGCTTTCGCTGAGACCGATCAGAAGCACGGTGCCCGGGTCGACATCTAAGCGGAGCCATTCTCGGAGCGCAGCAATTTTCGACAGAAATGCGTCTTCGACCACGTTGACATTGTCAAACGTGCGGATGCGTTCGACTACCGCGGGCACGGCAAAATTGCCCCGGGCGAGCTTCCGCCATCGTGCTCGCGGAAACACTAGAATCTGGCCCAGATCTGACGGCCGAACATCGACCTCGAACCATTCTGTTCCCTTCGGCAGTTCGCTCCACAACGAAAGGTATCGAATAAACAATAGGGCACGCCGCTTTGCATTTTCGCCGACATCGTCGAGATCGGGTTCCGTGACCAGTCCATGCAGTACGTCCTGATATTCCTCGAATGCAGGCTTGTTGAAATCGTTCTTCAGAAATTCCGCGATAACCTCAGCTTCTGAGACCCGCCGAATAATCCGGATCGACTGAGGGCCCGGCGTTATCTGCAGATTGTTCGCTTTCCTCAGCAAGTTCAAAAGGAATGGAGCGGCGACCACAACTAACAGGACCGACATCACCACGAGCTGTACCCAGATAACCTGGCGCAGAGACGAATGGTAACGGCAAATGCCAGCGACGACGACGGCACTGAACGCCAGCTGTACCCAGCTTGTATTCGCGATTTTGGAAGACATCTCGTAGGTGATCATCACAACGCTGAGAGAATAAATAACAGTCGCGGTCGCGTACAGTGCCAGTAGATAGGGCAGGCCATAGTTCCCTGCGATCGCGAACTGAGCGCCAAATAGCGATGTCCAAATCGAGGCAGGCGCCACGCGAAGGCCCAGAGCCAATGTGGCGCCGATTGCTAACACGATCAGCAGAGAAGTCGCGAGGAGTTTGTGATTGTTTCTCTCCTCCCGGCGTGCGCCAGCCATCAGTGGGAACATGCTGTTCACAACCGAATAGCAGAAGAAAAAGATCACTCGCCCCACTAACGACACGGCGGCGTATAGTCCGGCCGCGGTTGCAGGAAAGAAATGTTTTACCAGCACAATGTCACAATTGTTGATGAGAGCCTGGCCGCCACAGAAAACGACTGCCTGCAGCACCTCG
Organism: Candidatus Sulfotelmatobacter sp.; assembly: GCA_049517555.1. GTDB lineage: Bacteria > Acidobacteriota > Terriglobia > Terriglobales > Acidobacteriaceae > Sulfotelmatobacter. The sequence continues at coordinate 14,749 of JBEKRY010000017.1, forward strand.
CGAAACGCATTAGGTAGAAAAATACCGTTTGAAACGATGGCAGCGAACCTGGGCCCGGTAGCCAAGTAGGCGGCCGCAACAGCGGCCGCGTTGGCTGCGATCACTCCGGGAACACCGAAGCCCAGCCTGATGAGCAGGAGGGATCCGCAGAGCCGGACCAGTGCCTCCAGAATGATATTCATGGCCAGCCGCCGGAAGCCGTAGGCGCCCTGCAGATAACCGCGCTGGCTCCCCAGCGGGACGTAGAAAGCAGCTCCGATTGCGAGTAGGGCAATGAGAATCGGACTCGGCAGGTTGAGGAAGTCCGCAATTGCCTTCTGGAAAAGCAACAAGAGCAGCGCGACGATGATTCCGCAGACCCACGCGCTTCTGTGGAAGCTTCGATGGACCGCGCGTTTTCCTTCCGGCGAACTCTGTTGCGCAACCGCCTTCGCGGACACGATTTGGAAAGAAAGGGTGACCGTTAGGAGCAGGATAAGGAGAGTGTAAACAGCCGTAGCCTGGCCAAATCCAGTCGGACCAAGAGATCGTGCGACTGCAATGTTGTACGCGAAGTTGATCGCAGTGGCGAGCCCAGAAGCCGAGAGCAACAGGAAGCTTCCGGACAGAGCGCGAGCCTGGAGACTCTTCGATTCAAGATTCGGACTATTGGGCACGTTCTTGCGGTTCCAACGCATTAAAACGGGTAAATCTAGGACGAAAAATCCGGCATGGTAAATCCGGCGAGCTTCTGCGAAACGCCAAGGGGCAAGATTCTCCCCCGCGCGGCAGCACTTCTGATGCGCTAAACCACGATCGCGCTGCTTGCGGCGCTAGGCATCCGACCTTTAATTGCAGGCCGCGCTACAACCCAGGGTGTTTGTGCCGACTCTAAGGGCATGAACCCATGACGAATGGTTACTTAGTCTCTGCATTGATGCTCCTTCTGCAAGTGCACGGGTGTGCGCATCCTGGCCTAAGCCAGGAGATACACCAGAGTGCGCCAACTCCGAAGGCTTCACCCCAAATTCTGGCAGTCTATGAACCTTGGTTTGGTCATCCCAGGCACATCTCGGTGGGCTATTCGTCGCAAGATCCGGCCGAGATTCGCAAACAGATTCAGCAAGCCAAGGCAATGGGAATTTCTGGGTTCGTGGTGGACTGGTACGGAGATCGCGAGCCCTTTATCGATCGCAGCTATGCGCTGATTCAGACGATTGCCGCCGAAGAAAACTTCCATGTTTCGATGATGTACGACGAAACCGACGAAGAACTCGGAGCGACCGACGAAGCGCTGGCAGATTTCAGCTACTTCAGCAAAACTTATCTTTCGCCGAATGCACCCGGGCGTCAGTCCTATCTCATGTATAACGATCGGCCGGTAATCTTTGTTTTTCCTAAGGGATCCCATACCGACTGGAACCGAGTACGTGTAGCAATCGACAAATGGAACCCGTCTCCACTGCTTATCTATGAAGATGATCCCGGTTCCTCCTTGTTCCCGGCCGGGTTCGATGGGCTGTATGCGTGGGTCAATCCTGGCAAAGGCGGTTGGGCAGCTGATGGCACCCACTGGGGAGCAGATTACCTCGAAGGCTTCTATACCAAGATGCAGTCGAAATATCCCGACAAGATTGCTGTAGGAGGAGCTTGGGCGGGCTTCGACGATAGCAAAGCTTCGTGGGGTCTTAACCGGCACATGTCCCAGCGCTGCGGCCAAACCTTTGCAGACACGATGAAGTTATGGCGACAGTACTATTCCGCCGATCATCCGTTACCCTTCTTGTTGATCGCGACCTGGAACGATTACGAAGAGGGCACTGCCATTGAGCGCGGGCTGGCAAAGTGTGGCCCCGGTTCGCAACTGCCGTCGGGGCAATAATTCCTAAGCCACCCGAAAAGGCTTCTTCCGATCTTCTGCACGGCGACCCGGGTTTACTCGAACGGTATCGCGTTGCGAAGCGCTGTAAACCTTGTCAATAATAGAGAGCGGCCGGCTACGCACCTCGTCGTAGACGCGTCCAAGATATTCGCCGAGCACGCCCACGCTGAGAAGCAGGAGACCACCCACCAGAAAGATCGCAGCGGCCACACCATATCCCAAGGGATTCACGGGGCTCTTCGAAAACACGGTGCAGAGAGCCAGAATCGCAGCTAAAGCAATGGCGAACCCCGCTAACCCAAAACTCAGCCGGAGAGGCTTGTAACTAAAGCTCGTAATGGCATCCATTGCGTATTTGATTCGGCTTAAGAACGTGAGCTTGCCCTCGCCCCCTGCCCGATCTTGCCGGTCGTAAAGAACGACGCCGGTCTTGTAACCTACCCAGGCTCGCAGTCCGGGTAAGTACCGGCTGCCCTCTCGCAAGGAATTAATCGAATCGACCGCTTGTCGATCCAGAAGACCAAAGATTCCCGCATTGAGCGGGATAGGAAAGTCGGAAAGTGCTCCCAGCAGGCGATAGAAGAGGGGAAACAGCAGGGCTAGAATCTTGCGCTGTTCTTGCCGGCTTCTTCTTACAGCCGTGACCACCTGTACCCCGCTCCGCCAGGCAGCTACTAGTTCCGGCACAACTTCGGGCGGGTCCTGGAAATCGCCGTCCATCAGGACGACGGCGTCGCCGAGAGCGGTCCGCAAGCCGGCCGAGATTGCCCCCATGTGTCCCCAGTTGCGCGAAAGATCTACGACCACCACATGCGCGTCTTCGGCTTGCAACTCTCTTAGCAGCTTCAGAGACGAGTCCTTGGAGCCATCATTTACGTACACCACCTCCCAGGCCTCGCCAATGTCCTTCACTGCGCCGGCCAGAGCCCGATGAAACGAGGCTACAATTTCCTCTTCGTTGTAAATAGGCACCACGATCGAAATCATGTATTCCCTCTCTCAGTCGTTTTGCGACTTCGTTTCTAAAGCGATAGCGCTCGTATTTTTGCCAGGCTCTTGCGACGTCATTCGGGCTTCGCCTGGAAAATGCGCACCTTCCAGCGCACTTCAGTCGGAGTCATGACCGCAACGTATCGAGCGCGGACATGTTGCGTGGTCTGAAGTTTGCCGTGATCAAGAATCTGCACGTCGTATTCAACCGTATCTACCAATTGAATGGACAGTCCCTCCGGCGAATAAAAGACCAATTGAAGATCGTGCGAGCTATCTCGATACCTTGTCTGAATCTCAAGCTTGGATTGGTCCAGAATTGTGTCTGTCAGCTTCTCTTTGGCGATGCCCACGAAATTCGGATCGAGCAGGTCGGGCCGATTCTGTTCGAATGCAACATTCAAGCTGTGCCAGGCTTCCAAGTAATCACGAATCACGGCTGCCTGGGTCTGTTTTTCTAGAGCCCGTGGCCCCACCGAATCCGTCGGCGCAACCCGCACCGCAGGGCCGTCCGATCCCAGCACAGACAATGTAGTGAAGATCAGACAGGCGACCAAGGAAGGCGTTCGCAGCGGCCTTCTTTTTCTCGGCCCAGTATTTTTTATCGTTCGTTTCATTCTCGTCCTAACCGAATTTCATTTCCCATGACGACCCCGGTTGCAACCGAAACTCTGGCCGCGTCGTAGGCCGGCATTTCCGTTCGTGCGATTCCGCGCTTGATGGGCACATCGACCGTGGCCTGACCCTCGCTGGAGGTTTCCGTGAAAGTCACAATCGTCCCGTCGGGCACTGCATTGCCGCCGCAATCGCGCACCGGTTCAGTTTCCAGAAGCAGCCTCTGACCTGATCGATGGGCGCTCATTCGTAAACTGCACGGGTTGCCCGGAACTTGCTGTATCACTCGGGCGACGCTCACACTTCCTGCTTGAGCGACAAACTGGGCCGCAACTTCCTTGGCTCCGGAATCCATCTTGGTCCAGGCCACGCCATCACGAGTGGTTACCGTCTGTCTTTGCCCGCCGGCGACTTCGGACAATTGAAACGATACTTGCACCGGCGTGAGGACGAGATTCTGAAAGGTGTCAAACACATACACCACGCCGCTGATACCACCGTGTAAGCCCACTGGAAGGCGAGAAGGTTTCGCCAGAAAGCTCAGGGTCGCGGGTTGATCCGCCGCCGTGACGTCGAAGGCTCCGTTTTCGGCCGTGGATTGGTCCGTCGAAGATTCCCGCACGAGCACTACAAGATAGCGACCAGCGTTGTGCAGATCTCCGGGAGCGAACGTAGTCGTTTTTCCTAACTGCACGTCGCGTCGCAGGACCTGTCCCAGCCCAATGATGTAGAGCGTTGCTTTGCCACTGCCAGTAGTCTCAATGGAGAACGCGCTCCCCGCTTCGACAGATCGGGGCAAGCCCAGGGCCTTGGTCTGCGTGAGTGCCAACTGCGTAGCGGCGAGCACGACCGCACCGATCAGAAATGTGAATCGGACCATCATTGGACCCGGTCCGAACTGTACGTGGTGGTGACTGCACGCTCAGTGCTGACTTTGCGCGCAATATCCGGCGGAATGGAAATGGCGAAGGAAACCGGCGTTCCGGGCAGTAATGCGCGGTCGACGTATTGATCCGATACCCAGACCAGTTGGCCGGCGTTGTCGTAGAACGTTCCCAGGACGTGCGCCACATTGACGATCTGGCCGCTTTGATTGACAAGTTTCCCGGTGAGTGAAGCTCCGGGTGGGGGATTCAATTTCTGTTCTTCAATCTCGATCACAGGATCTGCCGAGGCCGCGATGAGGCTGGATGACGGTTCTATGTGTACGCTATCAACCTGCGACAGTTCGACGTTGCGAAACGAAATGAGAAATGGCGTGACCTGCTTGGGCAAAAGAATGTGAGAAATTTTGTCAAAGCTGTCTTCCGAGGCAATCGCAGATCCATTTTTCGCCAACAGAGTCGCCTTGACCGACACAAAGGCCGGGACTACATCTTCGTTCAGCAACTCGCCCAACAAGACCACTCCTTCGCTGCGCTCCACAGGGTGCATATCGACGATACGCACATGCGGCGCCTCGACATCTTGCGCTCCCCAATCATCTTCGGCGCCACGATAAATGACGTCCCAGCGCAGGTAGTTCACAGTGATCACTTGCGGCGGTACTCGAGGCTCTTTAACGATGGGCCAGGTGACCTCCCAACGGTCTCCGGCTCTCACGACGCGCAGTTCGCGTGATTCGACGAACGTTCCGACGACACTTGACCAGTGCAACTTGAGTTGAATCTGCGCGTCATCGGCAGACGCATGAAGCGGACGCAGTTCGACGTCATCCAGGGTCGCGTAGGTGCGAAGGCTCGAATAACTTCCCGTCAGGTCACGCTTGAAGTCGTCCTCGCTAAATTCGTTCTTGTTGGCCAAACTGGAATACGCTGTGTCCCAGGCGTGCTGGCCGATTTCATGCGCCAGATTCTCGACTGCCGCTTGCGCCGTCGATGAAGGATGCAGCAGACCTGCCGCCGAGCCAGCCATTGCGACCGCCGAAGCAGCGGGCCATACCGTGCCCATAACAATGAATGCCACGGTCGCGACTGCAATACCCATGGCGAGCAAGCGTCCGGCGCTCACGAGACCAACCTCTGAGAGACAAGAGCTGCATGCGCAGCGACGGATTCAGCGACAGGTTGTGCGACAGGTTGTGAAACCGGTTTAAAAATCCGCCGCCTGTGCCATCGCCTCTCTGGAATCAGCACAAGCAGCAACGCGACCAGGCTACTGCCGATGGGCAAAGTCCCCCACATTAGCCCTTGCCAGCGCGGCGGAATCTGGGGCGCGTTGACGGATACTGCGGGCGTCACGTCGTCCTTGCTCCAAACGGTGACGGTCTTGTCTTCAAGGTTGTCGACCTTGCGCCAGCCAGCAAAAACGAGGAGCGGCTCGTAGTAAGGATCTCGCGCAAATACCCATTTCAGGCCGTAACGATCCGCGTGATGAAGGATTGCGCTCAGCGCGTCGAGGCCGGGAGTGCCAAAGTATTTGGAACTGGTCAGCGCTGCTCCGCCATGCTGAGTCAATTCCGGCAGCATCCGGCCGGAATTCCATTCGCCATCTACACTGCTGGCGTCGGTCAGAACGGCCAGTCGCGAAATCTTATTACCAAATCCCAATGTGACATAACGGTAGCGATCATGACCGTCACGATTCAGCCACGATGCCACCGAGTCCACGTTGAAATCGGAGGCATCGGCCGGCCGATAAGTGGCCCAACCCACAGCCAGCGCACAGCTCACGGATGCCGCGACGGTCAAGCCGACTACGGCTCGCATTTGAAAACGGTCAATAAGTTCTTTTGCCAGCAGCCCAACAAACGGCAGTGCAAGCAACGTCGCCCAATAGGTGAAGCGCTCCATAGTTAGCACGTAGAAAGCTCGCCCTAACACGAGTCGGCCTACCGGCGTTGTTCCTCCGAGTCCGATCAAGAATGCCAACCAGAAACCCATGAGCAATGGACGGAGCCGGACGACGGAAGAACCTCGCAACACGATGAACGGCAGAACCAGAATCAAGGCTCCATAAGGAATCACGAAGTAGTTAAGCCCCCACTGAGGACTCAGCAGGAAATTTGCACGGCTGGCGTGTGGAATTGGAGTCTGCGTGACGGGATAGTGAATCAGCGCAATCCAAAACGGCAGCAGTACGAGCGCAACCGCCGCGCCGACGCACAGCGTAATGAGGCCGGTGCGAAGAAGGAACGCCGAAACTGAAAGGCGTTTGCCATCTCCGGAGTCCGAGCTTCGACCATCGAAGATGACCAGCGCGAGCACCGGCAGCGCGAACAGCAAAGATCCAAAAAGCAGCGTGGCATGATGGGCGGCAGCGGCTGCAACGAAGAGTGCTCCGCCGTTGAAAAAAGATCGCCACTTGCCATGCCGAATCCACTGGAAAAGGTAAGGCAACGCGTTCAAATAAAGAGGCGCGGCAAAAGTGGTGGACAACTGTCCTGCGGAATAAACCAGAAAACATTCCGAGCCCAGAAAGACACTCGCCAGCGCTGCGAAGGCAGCAGCCCGTCGGTCCACCCAAAGCAACGAAAATCGGTAAACACCCAACGCGAGAAGCAAAATCGCGACGAACTGGACCGCCATGTAGGCCATGTCTAGCCCGAGGAGATGGGACGTCAACGCCAGCCACTGTTGCGGCAACGGAGGATACGTGGTCTGCGAAAACCCTGCATACCATTTGGAGTTCCAAGGATCGAACCAATTGTGCAGGTAGTGCGATGCGAAAAAAATATGGAAATTCGCATCATACGACTTCAGCGGCAACTTCATGAGCAGTAGCGGCAAGTGAACCACAAGAGCCGCCAGAAAGATCATGCTTAACGGTATCGGCCCTGATGTGGGCGCGCCGGACTCAGTTCTCTGCACATCTCCCTTTCGGTTGGTTGGTCTTGGATTCGAGGTCGTCGTTCCGGGTTGTATGACCCGGGGCCGTCGCTGGCCATCATGAGAAGCACCTCAGCCAGCCTGGCTCAGCCAAGCAGTCCAGCCAACGCAGACGGCCTTTCGCGAATCGAAGAGCCTTGCAAGCAACTGATCCGGTGGTAACACTTTGAGTTCCGCGCTGGGACGCCTGAGGACCGCATACTTGTCCGTGCTCGTGATCGCGTTTGCCTGCTCCGTTCGAGCGCAGACGTATAAGGTGGGGCCTGGCTCTCCCGAGACGCCTCAAGTCGATTCCAAACAGGCGTCACCTCCCAACAAATCGCTAGGCTGGGGATCGAATATTCAAAACGCGCGTCTTGCAGGAGCCGCGGAATCGGCCCTGAAAGACGGCAATTATGCACTCGCGGTTGACTATGCCCAGCGCGCCGTGCAGGCCACACCGAACGATGCCCAGCTGTGGTTTCTTCTGGGATATGTGTTGCGGCTCGACGGAAAATCGCAGCTTTCAGTGGATGCATACAGCCGAGGCCTTCGATTGAATCCGTTGGCACTCGACGGGATTTCGGGACTTGCTCAGGCGTACAGCACGATGGGCCGAACCGCGGAGGCTGAGCATCTTCTAAACCAGGTGCTCTCCACGGATCCAAAACGAATCAACGACGCGGTATTGCTAGGAGAGCTTCTCCTGCGAGATGGAGAGTACGCCGCCGCGCTCGAAGTGCTGGCGCGAGCGGAACAGATGCAGCCCGAAGCGCGATCGGAATTGCTGATGGCCCTGGCATACGAACACCAGAAGCAGCTCGATCTGGCAAGCCGTTACCTCGAATTAGCCAGGCGGCATGCCCCGGATAACCCGGATGTTCAGCGATCGCTCGCGGGCTACTATCGAGAGACTGGAGACTATCCAGCCGCCATTGCCGCCCTTAGTTCGCTGCGCAGTCCGAAGCCCGATGTGCAAGCCGAACTCGCTTACACCTACCAACTCGCTGGAAAAGAAGATGACGCCGCCAAGTTGTATGCGCAGGCCGCCAATGCCGCACCCCACGATTTAGCTTTGCAGCTCTCCGCCGCCCAGGCCGAAGTGACGGTCGGCTCCTTGGACAATGCCGCGCCTTTTGTTCAGCGGGCCGCAGCTCTCGATGCGGAACACTATCGGTTGCACGCCCTCCGCGGAGAAATCGCACGGCTCCAGGAACACCCGGAAGACGCGGTTCGGGAATATACCGCTGCTCTGGCTCGTTTGCCCCAAAACCCTGCCGAGGGTCCGCTGTATGGGATTCAACTGCACATGAATCTCGCGGAGCTGTATCAGAGCCTGGATGACGCAACGGCAGCTCACCGCCAGATCGAGATTGCACAAACAGAAATTGGAGCGCTGGACGACCGCGGACCCGACAGACTGCAATTTCTGCGCCTGCGGGCACTGATCAAAATAGCCGCCGGTGACCTCGATGGCGCGGGAATCGACCTCAAGGACGCGCTGGCGATCAACTCCCAAGATCCCAACAGCCTCCAGCTCGAGGGAGATCTGCTGGCCAAACTTGGCCACTACAAAGAAGCGATCGTCGTATACACGCAGATCCTCGCGATCGATCCCGTGAACCGGTCGGCTCTGATCTCCTTGGGTTATGCCTTCCGCAACGCCGGAGACGACGAGGATGCCGAGAAAGATTTTCAGCGGCTGGCGGCAGCTTATCCGACTTTGTACATGCCTTATCTCGCGCTCGGCGACTTGTACACAACGCACCGAGACTTTGCGAAGGCTGATGCCGCTTACACCAAGGGTTATGAACTGGCTCCAGCTAACAGTCTGATTGTCGCCGGAGGAATGAACGTTGCGATCGAAACGAAGCACCTGCCGATGGCATTAGTGTGGTTGACTCGCGCCACGACAGCAATGCAGCAGGAACCTCATCTCATGAGAGAAAAAGAGAGGTACCTGAGTTTTAAGGGCGAGTATCAGCAATCCGCGGACGTTGGCCGCGAGGCCATCAAAAAACTTCCCACGGACAGGGACGTGGTCGTCTATCTCGCATACGATCTGCTGTATCTCCAACAATACGACGATCTGCTGCAATTGACTTCGCACTACGACGCAGTGCTCCCCAACGAACCCGACATTCCGCTGCTGACTGGTTACGCGCACAAACATGCAGGGCAATTGGATCAGGCGCAAAAGGATTTCAGCGAGGCCCTGCAGCGGGATTCCGACTTGGTTACGGCATACGTGAATCGTGGATACGTGTTGCATGACCTCCACCGTCCCGAGGCCGCGGCTGCGGATTTCGAATCAGCTCTCAAGCGGGAGCCAAAGAATGGCGAAGCCCATCTGGGACTCGCTTATGCCAGCCTTGATCTGCATCGCCCTCGAGCCGCCCTGCAACAGGTGCAACTTGCGCAGGAAGAAATGGGCGATTCCATGCCCCTACACCTGATTCGGGCGACCGCCTACGGGCAAAACGGAATGTTGGTGAAATCCGCCGCCGAGTATCGAGTCGCGTTGAAGTATTCACCAAATGACGGAGATCTTCATCTCGCCCTGGCCGAAACATTATATGGACAGCGGCTGTATCACGAAGCGATCGAGGAACTACAGGTTGCGCACAAGCTTTCTCCCGATGACGATGTCATTTATTCGCAGCTTGCCCGTGCGTATGCGCAATTGAAAGACCGGGCGGAAACGCTGCGATATGTGCAGCTGGCAGAGCAGTCATCGCAAACAACGCAGCTGACGGCAAAAGATCACAAGCAGCGTGAAAGTCGGGTACTCGTTTCCACGGGACAGGCTCTGAGCCTACTGGGAGACCAAAAGGGCGCGATGGAACGCTTTGAAAGAGCGCTTGCGGCTGCAGACCTCGCGACCGATGTCGCAACTACAAACCTCGCAGCTACAAGCAACGATCGCATCAGCATACGTTTGGCAATTGCCCAACTGATGGCCAGCGACGGCCAGCTGGATGATGCAAGAAGGCAGATCGCCTTAGCTCTGATGGAGGGTCAGACAGGCGAGACCTTACCAGTCACAGGCGAGCAACTGATCGAAGCAGCAGACATATTCCTCAGCATGCATGATTACCAGTTGGCACAAACTTATCTCCAACGCGCTCTGTTAGCGGGTGCATCCGAGACATCCGTGCGGGTCAGTATGGCCAATACCTATCTGGCGCTGGGAGACACTGCCCGGGCGCAAGACCAGCTCTCCTTGTTCAGCAGTTCAGCTGATAGCGAACCCGGTTACCAGTATCTGCTCGCCAAGGCCAACGTCCTTCGTCAGGAGCACCAAAATACGCAGGCGCTCACTGCTTTCGCCCAGGCCGCTGACTCGGCAGGCGAAGATCAATCAGCCCAGCTGGCGCTGCTTCAGGCAGGAGCGAACGAAGGACTGCGGATCACTCCGAGAGCAAGCGTCCTTTCGGATTTTTCCCTGTCTCCCATCTTCGAAGATACGACGGTGTATGTTCTGGACGCCAAACTGGACGTTCCAGATCCCGGCGCCCCCAGCGCGGGACTGCTTCCGCCGCCCCGTTCCTCGATCCAGACACAATGGACCGCTGCGTATCATCTTCACCTCGGCGATTTGCCCGACTCGAGCGGATTCTTTCAAATCCGAAATGCCCAGGGGCAAATATCGCTGCCGAGCGAGACGTTGATCGTCAATCGTGATACGACCGATTACACGTTTAATTTTGGGGTGAATCCTACCCTGCACGTGGGTACCAATGTGTTGAACTTCAGCGCCGGTATTCAGGAAACGGTTCGACGCGATTCTCTATCTCCGGTGGAGATGAATCAAAACCTTTTCCGGCAGTTTCTTTATATGTCTACCAGCTCATTCTTCAACATAGTCTCAGTGAGCGGCTATGGCATTCATGAAACTGGACCCTTTACCGAAAGCTCTCAGCATTCGCGGCTGTGGGCTGGTGCGGTCAACTTCCGCGTTGGGCGACCGTGGGGAAAGACTGCTCTGCTGACCGGTTGGGGAGCCAGTGACCAGCAATTTTTTCCGGTCTACGGCGTGGATTACTTCACTTCTGCTTACCTGGGCATCCAGCGGCAAGTTTCCCCGCGGCTCAACTTCACCGTCGAAGCAGAGGATCTGCGGGCATGGCGGATACAGGGACCCGCCTACGCAATTGCCCAGGCTCTCCGTCCAGCTGGAAGCATTCAGTTTGCTCCAACGCGCAACTGGAGCGTGCAGGCATCGGCCGCCTATTCCCGGAATATGGGCGCCCACGTTTATGACGCGATCCAGAGCGGCTTTGCCATTTCCTATGCGATGGGGGTCCACCGCGCGTTTAAGGACGAAGGCAAGGAAGTCGAACTGCAATATCCCATTCGTTTTTCCGCGGGTATGCAACAGGAGACGTTCTTTAATTTTACGACTGGGCAGAATCGACAGCTCAGGCCCTACGTAAGCATTACGTTGTTCTGAGATGAGGACCCGATGAAAATCTGTTTAGTTGCGGCTTTTCCTCCTAGCGCGCGCCAGCTGAATGAGTACGCGTTCTATCTTGCGGGAGAACTCGAGCGTAATTCAGACGTCAGTCTCACCATCCTCGCCGACGACCTGAGCGACTATGAATTCTCTACAAACGAGAATGGGAAGTCGTTAAGCGGCTCGCAACCGGCCGAACTGCCGGGCTTCGACGTGATTCGCTGTTGGAAGTTCAATAGTCTGGCCACTCCCGTGCGTTTGTTAAACGCCATCCAGAAAATAAAGCCGGATGTAGTGTGGTTCAACCTCGTCTTCTCCAGCTTTGGCACTCCAGAATATCCCGTCGCTGCCTTTGCTGGATTGTGTGTGCCGGCCATGACTCGGGCTCTCGGCTATTACACCCACGTCACGCTGCACCACCTCATCGAACATGTCGACTTTGTCAGCGCCGGAGTGCGTCAGGTAAAGTTATTCCGCCTGGCCTCACGGATGGCCACCAGAGCCTTGCTGAAGGCAAATTCAGTGTCCGTCTTGCTCTCGGGATACCGACGCACTCTGCTGGAGAAGTACTCGGCTGAGAATGTTCTGCTGGGCACACACGGAACTCTTGCGCCTTGTCCGAGCCCGCCCGATTTTTCGCAACGGGGCAATCCGGAACACCGAATTCTGGCAATTGGACACTGGGGAACCTACAAACGGCTGGAGACGCTGATGGACGCTTTTCCTGCCGTGTTGAAAAAGGTGCCGAACGCGAAGCTGATTATCGCAGGGGCAAATCATCACACCAAACCGAGATATTGGGAATCGATACGCGAGTCCCTGTGCCCTGGCTCAGGCGTCGAGTTTCGCGGATATGTCTCGGAGGATGATATTCCTGAGCTCTTCCGGACATCCACGGTCGTGGTCATGCCCTACGACTCCGCAACCGGGTCTAGCGGCCCCGCTCATCAGGCATGCGACTACGGCGTTCCAATCGTGTGCGCAGACCTCACGGATTTTCGCGGTATGGCGGCGGACGAGGATATGGCCATCGATTTTTACAAAGTCGGGGATCCGGTGGATCTCGCCGACAAACTGGTCGCCATCTTGCAGTCTCCGGAACAACAACGGCAAATGTCAGAGCACAATTTTTCTGCCGCGATGCAGATGACCATGAGCAGCGTCGTCCGGAACTATCTTCGCTGGTTCGAGCTTAAGCGGTGCAAGAAAGCTCTCGCTCCCCCGTCGCTATTCTCGGAGTGGCGCAGCTTTTGGCGGGAAAATATATTTCCGACTGCTGGTGAGCTTTCCGCAGTCCGGACGTCGCGCTCAGACCGCTTAGCCAAAGGGCAGGACATGGACAACAGGCGCGAAGCGAGCCCGACTCAAAAATCGTCGGCGAGCTGAAGAGTTTTATGATTAATGCGGCAAGCGATAAAAGGCAAATCTATAAGTGGCCCGCCCCGTTTTTCTCTCAAGCATTACACGGCGCTCTTTTCAGTGACCGCTTGCGTCGGAGCGAGCGTCGCCCGCCCATCGGATTGTTCCGCATGCAACTTCGCCGCCTCGACGTCGTGATGAGCTGCCTGCTGACTATGCCCATGAGCCAGGTAAGCGTGGTGTGCTGCTTTTTCGCGCTCTTCAGCTTGATTGTATTTCGCTGCCTCGTTGAAGTGGTAGGCTGCTTTCTCATGGTTCCGAGCAGCGTGGTGGTAATGTTCCCAAGTCTTCGACATGTGTTTCTCCTCCGGTCAGGTGGTGGATCGGCTAGAACGCGGCACTGGAAAGTGGACGCGAAAGCACTGACTCCCGCGACGTAATCCTGCGAGGTCAATCAATACTTCATCGTCCAATCAGAAGTTCATGACCGGGACCGCCAACCTCGCAACCATGAGGAAGTGCATCGGCGCTCTCCCGACATGCAGACTGAAACGCAGAAAACTATTCAGTTTTCCGCTCCGCGGCTATTTTCGCCTGATCATTTTCGCTTGATCATTTTCGTTTGATCATTTTCGTTTGATCATCCATCCAATGACCGCCCCGGCGGTGAAGCCCACGGCAAATGTGCCCGCCAACGTGAGCGCCGGATGCCGTTGGATGCGCCGAGTCGTGTCCTGCAGGAATTCTTCGGCAACATCGCCGCCTTGTTTTGCGACCCGTCTTGCGGCTCCAACACCATCGTTGATGGCACCGGCAACCGCACTGGTGGCACGGGAAGCCTGGTGAGCTGATTCAGCGATCTGATCTGCCGTTCTCTCCAATACAGTTTGTGACATAGTCCCTCCGTCGTAGTTTGCCCTGCCAAACGTCAATCCGCGTTACTTCGGGCATGGGTGCATCCAGCACGATTGCATCGAGCTTGATTAGGCCTGGCATCGGTGATGGGCCAGAGAAGCCGGGCTCTAAAGAGTCCGCGCTTGGAACATGCCCAGAAATTAGTGCGATGCGGTCGTGAGGGCCGAATGGCCCGGTTCCTGCCGCTAGCCCATGACCGCGCTCGCACTTACCTTACTAGAAGCACAGTACGCGTTGCTGGTCTGGGTGACTGTATCTTTCTATACATCTCCCGAAATGAAACTCAGCCATACTTTAATTACTAAAATGGGAGAGGTTGTGCCGCAATGACTCTGAATGCTCCGCTCACTGCTCACAAGGTTTTACTGGTCGATGACGACGATGCCGTGCGCAACATGATGATGACGGTACTGGAACGTAAGGGTTTTGCAGTGGTCGCCGCCGCCAATGTCACAGAAGCTCTGAAGCATATTGCCAGCGAGAGCTTCGATGTACTCATCACCGACCTGCACATGCCGAACCCGGGCGACGGATTCGCGGTGGTTACGGCGATGCGCCACTCTCAGCCAAACGCTCTCACGCTGCTGGTCAGCGGTTACCCCGACGTGGAGGGGGCCATGGCCGCGATCCTTCTGGCGGCCGACGAAATCATGGTGAAGCCCTTCGACGTCGGGAAACTTGCCGACCTCATCCGGGGAAGAATGTTGAACCGCAAGCCCGCCGCCCGGCTGGAAAAAGAAAGAGTGGGCACGATCCTGGGGCGCTCCATCGACAGCGTTGTCGAGAACTGGTTAACCCGGGCAAAGCAGAGCAGTGAACTCAACCATGTTCCGCTGAGCGACGACGAGCGTACTGGACATCTCCCCAGACTCGTCGAAGACCTGGTTGTCCGCCTGAGCAAGCCCAGCGCCACTACAAAAGACAGCGATGCTGTCTTTTCCGCCGCGGCCCTGGCGCATGGCAAGCTGCGACATCAACAAGGCTACACGCCGGCAATGCTGGTGCACGAATCACGGATCCTGCAGGTGACCCTGTTCGGCACCTTGCAGAGCAATCTGCGCTTTCTTGATTTCAGCCGGGTCTTGCCCGATGTCATGACGATCGCGGACGAAGTGGATGCGCAGCTGACTCAGTCAATGGATAGCTATATGGACGCCATGCAAACGCCCGCAGCTGCATAGCCGGGCTGCGGGCTGATCGTTCGCCGGATCGTTCGCGGATCATTCGCGAATGATTCGCAAAGACCAGTGGCGTCATTCAGCCAACTTTGCGTGGAGGGCGCGTCTACTGCGCGGGTGCCGTGTTCTTGGACGGGTCAGCGCGCCAGACGTAGAGGTATTTCTCGTCGCTGGAGGTCACGACAGGAATGTTTTTCTCGCGCGTTACCCGGTTCAAAGCCGAACGCAGGTTCTGCATCTTCTCGCCGTTCAGACCGCTCAGCGGAATCTTCACGGCTTGCTGCGCTTTCAGCTTTGAGAGGTCGGCCAGAATGTCCGCTACCACCTTGCGATGCTTCCCCTTGCGGCCCTGCGGAACATCGCTTCGATCCACTGCCGCATAGTGAGTGTCGCTTTTGTTTCCGTTTCGCCCCATAGTGGGCCCCCAACTGTGCGCTAGCGTACACTAGAAATCGTACGGCAAAGAATCGGATCCTGCAACTGAAATCTGCGCCAGCTCGAACGAATCGCATCCTAGCCCTCTGATCGTACTCTAACCTTAATTTTGTCAGCGAGATACTGTGCATGCGTCGAGATAAAACCTGCTAAAAATTCACCCGTACCATGCGAACCTCGCTACAGTAGTGTCATCTGAAGGTGCCGGAAAGGAATGGAGAGAGAGAGGAGTCAGTGCTTTTGCAATCGCCTTCGGACTTCTAGGGAAAGGGAATACAAACATGGCCAAAAGAGCTGTGGTTAGGAAGGTGAAGGACTTCGACCCGAACACATTCCTCGCGACCATCGGCGAAGGTAGAAGGATAGTTGCGATCCCAAAAAAGCAAACGATATTCACCCAAGGAGACAAGGCCGACGCGGTCTTTTATGTGCAGAAAGGTAAAGTGCGCCTGACCGTAGTTTCCAAGGCAGGAAAGGAAGCGACCATCGGCATTGTGAGTGAGAACAACTTCTTCGGCGAAGGTTCGCTGGCCGGTCAGCTGTTGCGTATGGGATCCGCGGAGTCCCTGACGGATTGTGATCTTCTTCGAGTGGAAAAGAAGGCGATGCTGAGCGCGCTCCACCGCGAGCACACGCTTTCCGATCTTTTTGTAGCGTACCTGCTGGCGCGTAACATCCGCTACGAAGAAGATTTAGTCGACCAGCTCTTCAACTCCAGCGAAAAGAGACTTGCGCGCATTCTGCTGCTGCTGGCTCATTTCGGCAAGGAAGGCATTCCTGAAACCGTAGTCCCGAAGATCAGTCAGGAAACCCTCGCGGAGATGATCGGCACGACGCGCTCCCGAGTCAGCTTCTTCATGAACCGCTTCCGGAAGTTGGGATTCATCCACTACAACGGTGGTCTCAAGGTGCACAGTTCGCTGCTCAATGTCGTTCTCCACGATTAAAGGTTCTCGCGTTCACAATCGCCGGTGGTGAGCTATTGTGAACAGCCTTCGAGGCATTCGGCCTGACATGATTGTCCAGCAAGATGGTTCGTTCGGAGTCGAAGCATGTTCCCCTCGGTTTATCCGGAAGCCGCCAGCGCAGTCGTTCTCTGTATTGACGACAACCAGGACATATTGGACTGTGAAAGGGCGTTCCTCGAAAGCTTTGGTTATACCGTTCTCACCGCTCCCAGCGGTGATCGGGGACTCGAGCTGGCTTCCATGCATTCCGTTGAAGTGGTCGTGCTTGATTCCTTCATGGCGACCACGAACGGGCAGGTGGTTGCTCTTGAACTGAGGCGACTTCGGCCGCAAGCGCCCATCATTCTGCTGACCGAAGGAGCGGGTGTTCCGGACCAGACGTTAAGCCTGGTGGACGCCCTCGTCGCCAAGGATAGTTTGTCCAGCCAGTTGTTACCCACGATCGCGCACTTGTGCGGATGCGGACAGCTCCCTCCACCCTCCTATGACGCTTAACGGCGGGTCATCCCTCGTTTCAGAAATCGATCCGCGCGACCCACCAGGTTTGCGATCGGCAGGTGCAGCGTTCGGATCTCCGGATCATTTCCGCTCGTCACTCGGACTGCCACGCAGTCCCCGTCATCAAACGGATCGGAAACAATCTTAAAGTGCTCGCCATACATGTTGATGTGCTTCGAAGCAGCAAAGCCGAGTTTCCTGATCTTGTCGCAATTATCGGAGGCGATGGGGATTTCATGAGCGCTCTCATCCGTAACGTTCACTTTGTTCCACCGTTTCTCGATCACCCGTGTGCGGTTTGGGATCGGCTTTGCTGGCCGGAGACGCGCTATTTTCACTCTCCGACAGCTTTTTCAACGCGGCCGATCAAGCCTTGAACCTTGCCGGCATTCTTCTCCGCTGTGCCGGAAACTTCCAGGTCAGGGTCGTTCGTGGTTTTGCCGACCGCCTCTTTGATCTTCCCTTTTACTTCGTGAACCTTGCCTTCAGCCTGGTCCTGCGTACTTGGCTTCATCATTGGTTCCTCTCTGGTGTTCGGCTCTTAGGCGCCGTTAGGCGACTCGCTTTGTTTCAACAATTGTTGGCACCTGCACCAGTTCCTCAAATAAAGACCGGTAGTGAATCATCGCTGTTCTGAGGTCCTCGGTGGTTGCGGCTTCTTTTCCAGCACGGAGCGCAATCTCGTGGGCCGAACGGTAGTTTTCCACCACTCGCGGATGATCGACGGAAATGTCGGCAGCACGCTGATCGAAATCAGCTACCGGGTAACCGCGTGCCTTCATCACTGAAGAAACCAGATCATCGGCTTCGGCGACGGCTCCCTTGGGGGAGTCGACAAAACGCGACTGCACAGCCTGCCACTCTTTCGAATAGCGTTCGTGTTCCATCACATCCAGATCGCGAATGTTGAGCTTGTCAATCCGCTTCTCGCGATCTGCCAGTTTCGCTTCGGCTTTTGAGCCATGTGCCAGAACCGCGCGGTCGTACTCGGAGCCAAACTTCTGCCGCAGGCCCGCCGTCGTGCTCTTTCGTTTTCGCACGTACATCCAGGCAATCACTGCGATAATCACAACCACAGCGACTGCCACAGCAATCAGCCTCGGGTCCGTCCAGTTCAAGTTCATCGAAACCTCCACCAAACCAAGTTTGTTCGCGAAATCTGTTTTGTCGTGAAACTTTGTTAAGTCGAGTATCCAACTTCCCACTTCGGAATGCTGGTCACAATTGACCGCCTTGCGAATGATTGTCGCGAAAGGATTGTTGCAGCTCACGTATTACAGGAATACTTTGATCGGCATCGCAGTTAGGGTAAGGGAGATCACATGCAATCGCGGTTCTAACCTCAGGCGCCGCCATTCGTCAGCACCACCTTGAGAGCACCCTCTTTGGCGGCGTTTCCAAAGGTGTCATACGCTTTCATGATGTCGTTCATGGCGAAGCGATGAGTCACGAGCTTGCTCGGCTGCAACTTGCCCGCGCGCACCACCTTAAGCAGCATCGGCGTGGTGACCGTGTCCACCAGTCTCGTGGTCAGCGAGATGTTGCGGTCCCAGAGTTTTTCCATGTGCAGTTCCACCGGCTTGCCGTGGACGCCCACGTTGGCAATGCGTCCGCCGGCCGCGACAATAGCCTGGCAGATCTCGAAGGTAGCTGGCAGGCCGACGGCTTCGATGGCCACATCGACGCCGGCTCCCTCGGTCAGCTCCATCACCTGATGAGCAGCGTGCCCGTCTGCGCTGTTGATCAGATTCGTCGCGCCGAGCTTTTTGGCGACCGCGAGTCGCTTGTCGTCCAGGTCAATCATGAAAATTGCCGCCGGTGAATAGAATTGCGCCGTGAGTAGTACGGCAAGCCCGACTGGCCCCGCGCCCACGATGGCAATCGTGTCTCCGGGCTTCACCTGTCCATTCAGCACGCCGCACTCAAAGCCGGTCGGCAGGATGTCGCTCAACATCACCATCGCTTCTTCATCGGCGCCGGCCGGAAAGTGGTAGAGACTTCCATCGGCCTGAGGGATTCGCACATACTCGGCCTGAGTTCCATCTATGGTGTAGCCCAGAATCCAGCCGCCATGCCGGCAGTGGGAATACATGCTTCGCTTGCAGAAGTCGCACTTCAGACAGGCAGTCACACACGAGATGATGACTTTGTCCCCGATGTGAAACTCGGAGACGCCAGCTCCAACCTCCTCGACGATGCCGATGCCCTCGTGGCCAAGAATGCGTCCATCGGTCACTGCAGGAAGATCCCCTTTCAAAATGTGCAGGTCGGTTCCGCAAATGGTCGAGGTGGTGACGCGCACGATCGCGTCGCCTGAATTTTGGATGGCAGGGCGGGGCTTGTTCTCCCAGGCAAACTTGCCCGGACCGTGATAGACCAACGCTTTCATGGTGCTGCTGCCTAGGGTTACGGCACTTGTAACGGGATGGTCGAGTTCAGCGGTCGGCATGGATGCTTCCTCTTGTTCTTATTCCTGGAATTCGAGCGCAACGACTTCGAAGCTAACAACGACGCTGCCTTTCTTCTGAGCAAGAGTGCTCACTCTCGAATGTCTTTGCTTCAAACCAAGCGCCAAGGAATCCATTGCCGCAAAAGCTGGAGACATCGCGTGTGCCGATACTCGTCGAGGAATTCAGTTCCCAATAGTCCCATTTAGGGAACGAAAAATGAATCCGAGCGCGAAATCCGCTCCCTTAATTCTGAAAGAGTGTGCAATATTGACCAGCGGCAGCATCCCGCATTGCTGTACTTTTTTATTTTTCGACGAGATCGTCGGTGAGATCAATGACGACTTCCCACCACAGCTCCCGCTCTGTTCGAGTTCCGCTGTCGATCCTATTTGTTTTCGTCGTCGCCACCTTTGCTTCCGGCCAGACCACTCCACCGCCCGTGGCTAAGAGCGCTCAATCCACCAGCGCACCCGCGGCCAGCACGCCCTCCCCCGATGTACCCGGGAGTGCATCGAAAGATGCTTCCAAGTACGTGGGAGCGGAGACTTGCAAGACTTGTCACGAGGAGATTTATAACGCGTGGGAGAAAACGCCGCACTGGAAGACCACGCTCAATACCAAAGCTGGACCCTCCCACCAAGGTTGCGAAGGCTGCCACGGTCCCGGCGCCGAGCACGTGGCGGGCGGCGGCGACATAACCAAGATATTCAATCCCGCGAAGCACTCGGCCAAAGAGGTAGATGCCAAGTGCCTGACCTGTCACGCGGGAGCGCACCCGAACTTTGACCGCTCGCCCCACGCCAAGGCGAACGTCGGCTGCACTAGCTGCCACAGCGCTCATCAAAACAAGGAAGAAGAAAATCTGCTGAAGGTTGCGCAGCCTACGCTCTGCTTCCAGTGCCACTCCGACACGAAGCCCGCGTTCAATATGCCGTTCCACCACAAGGTGAACGAAGGCTTGATCACGTGCAGCGATTGCCACGACGTGCACGGCACCTTCGGAGCCAACAACCTGAAGTCCACGGCCGACCAGAACGCGATCTGCACCAAGTGCCACACCGAGACGCGCGGGCCGTTCGTCTATGAACACGTCGCGGTCAAGGCCGAGGGGTGTTTGGGATGTCACACTCCGCACGGTTCCCAGAACGCCCGCCTGCTGAACATGCCGGCCATCGCCCCGCTCTGCAATCAGTGCCACAGCGGCGTGGCTAACAACACGGTTCACGGAATGGGCGCGGGGTCGTCGGAAACCATAACTTGTACGAACTGCCACACCTATATTCATGGCTCGAACATGAATGCGGCGTTCCTCAGGTAGGAATCATGGATTACAGCGCGCCTGGAGAACTGCGAGCGCGGGCGTGTTTCGATTGCGCGTAGGGATTCAAGAATCTCGACGAGCAATGTTTCAAGTGAGGGTTTCAATGATGAGCCCAGGATGGATTTTCCGGCGGTTGAGTGAAAAGCATTCGCTTGCAGCGGCCCGATGCATTATCGGGGGTATGGCCGCAGCCATTTTGGGCTTGACGTCTTTGGGTTTGACGGCGGGCACTGCCGTCGCGCAGATTCCAATATTTGTGTCTCACCAGGCTGCTCCGGAGGGCTACACGCTTCATGAGTCTATCGATCTGGGCGGACGTGTGGCCAATGTCGACGGCAATGGTGCCATGTACGACACTCTGGTCAACCTGCAGTCCGGTCCCCGCATACTGGGCGAGACTTTCGAGCTGCGCGCGCTGCCGAACACGAAGAACACCCTCGTCGATCACGTGAAAGCCTTTACCAGCGGGCTCGGCGGCGATCCGAACAACATTGCCAAGCTGGACTTTTCCAAGGGCAAGCTCTACGACTTCTCCGGCTTATTCCGCCGCGACCGCCAGTACTTCGACTACAACCTGCTGGGCAATCCGAACCTTCCACCCGGCCAGTCGATTCCAATCGGTCCCGCCGCGGCGCCGACGGGTTCCTACGCGTGGCCGCAGGTGACGCAGTCGCCGTTTTTGAACAACTCGGTGCGCCGCATGACGGACACCAACCTTACACTGCTTCCGCTGTCGAAGCTGACCTTCCGCGTCGGCTACTCGCAGAATGTTTTCCAGGGCCCGAGCCTCACGCCCAGCGGTTATCAGGTTGCCGGCGCCTACGACCTGCTGCTCCAGGAGAATCAGCGCAACAGCACGGATGACTGGACAGGATCGGTCGAGTGGAAGCCCGTATCGCGGACCCAGTTGACCTATGAAGAGCAGGTCACTCACTACAAGGGCGATTCCTCCTTCAGCATGGCGCCCCAGTATTTCAACCTGCAGGAAGCGGACGGATCCAGGGTCGCAGTGCTCCAGAACTACGACAATCCGATCAACAAGCCGGTCGGCATCACCTGCGCC
>JBEKRY010000018.1:0-39703 GCA_049517555.1 Candidatus Sulfotelmatobacter sp.
TGCCGATGTTGCTCGACGGGCGAGTGATCGAGTGCCCCATTTAGAAACAGAATCGCCGGGACAAACAGGCTGCCGATTGCCAGCCAGGCCGAGCGCGGCAAGAATCGGGCATCCTCGCCGCTCTTTGCTTTTCTCCATGCGATGTTGATGAGGATATAAACAACCAAACACGGGACACCGCCGGCCCACCAGATCAGCGCGTCATCGAGTGGCGGGTACGTGACCACAGCGGCAACCACCAAAATAAAGCCCGTCAGGGGCCACAAAAAGAGCAAGTAACCTACTTTACGAGGCGGCTCGCTAGAATTCGTCGGCTCAGGACCAAGGGTACCGATCTGAGACTGGTCGATCTTATCCATGCCGTGGGTTATATCACGCGCATTCCAATCCCGCTGGAGCGATGATTGCCGTCGAGCTTCGCTCGACCGGAGCCGAGGGCGGCTGTCCCCACATAATTCTCTACAGCCAGCCTTTGGTTCTTGCGATCCTCGCCGCTTCTACGCGGTTGCTCGCTCCCAGCTTGCTGATCGCTTCGGAAAGATAATTCCGCACCGTGCCATCGGACAATCCCAACTCGCCGGCGATGTCCCCGCTGGCCATGCCTTCGCCCGCCAGACGCAGCACCTGGCGTTCGCGGTCGGTGAGCGGATCCATTTCGCCCCAGGCTTCGGTCGCCAGTTCGGGATGAATCACGCGCAGTCCCTGATGCACGCGGCGCACCGCGTCCGCGAGTTCTTCGCAGCGCATGTCTTTCAGCAGATAGCCGGAGGCTCCGGCTTCGAGCGCGCGCCGCAAATATCCCGAGCGCGCGAACGTGGTGACGAT
Source organism: Candidatus Sulfotelmatobacter sp. (assembly GCA_049517555.1). GTDB lineage: Bacteria > Acidobacteriota > Terriglobia > Terriglobales > Acidobacteriaceae > Sulfotelmatobacter. The sequence continues at coordinate 826 of JBEKRY010000018.1, forward strand.
CACGACACGGGTCCCAATCTTGCGCCGTTTCAACTCCGCGGTCACATCGAGGCCGCTCATGTGCGGCATTTCAATGTCGGTGATGAAAACGTCGGGCTTGTGCGCGAGCACGGCTTCGAGCGCTTCTTTGCCGTTGCGCGCCTGCCCCACGACAGAAATATCGCCCTCGATTTCGAGCAACGCGGCGAGCGCGCCCAGCACCATCCCCTGATCCTCGGCCAGAACCACGCGGATGGTCTTGCGGCCGTCCTTGTCTTCATCTCTATCTCTGCCGCTTTCGCGGGCGCTTTCTTTGTATGTCGGATTCAATTCCGCCCGCCTTGATCCTGCGACACAACTTCCTTCAGCGGCAGCGTGATGGTCAACGTCGTTCCCGCTTCGGTGCTGCGCAGGAGCGTTCCACCCAGCATTTCCACGCGCTCGCGCATGCCGCGCAATCCGTTGCCTTCAGCGCTGGATGATCCGCGGCCGTCGTCGTGAATCTCCAGCCGGCAGGATCCATTCTCCTGCTCGAGCCGCATGCGGCAAGTGTGAGCCTGGGCGTGACGCACGACGTTGGTAACCGCTTCGCGCACGGCGAGCGAAAGTACGCTCTCTTGCACTGCAGGCAGCTTCACGGTGGTCGCCGCATCGCATTGCACGGTCAGGCCGGCAGTTTCGAGCGTCGACTTCGCTTGCGCCAGTTCCGCCGCCAGTCCCTGGGATCGGTAGCCGCGAATCGCGTCGCGCACATCGGACAAGGCCTGGCGCGAGATCTGTTCGACTTCCCGAATTTCTCTTCCTGCCCGCTCGGGATCACGGTCGATCAGTTTGCCGGCGAGTTCCGATTTCAGCGTAATCACCGACAGCGTGTGCCCAAGAACGTCATGCAGATCGCGCGCAATGCGTTCGCGCTCGGCTACTTTGGCCAGGTGTTCGATCTCTTCGTTGGCCTTGCGCAGTCTCCGGTTCATGCGATTGCGCTCGGCGAAGAAAATGTTGCCCGCTCCAATGACCATGGGAAACAGCGAAGAGTCGAAGACGATCCAGCCATTCATGTGCAGCCGCAGAGCATTGATCCCGCCGATACTTCCGATCGCGAGCAGGCCAATCACAGCGGCCTTCTGGGTTCGCACGGAAAAAGGCAGCATGGCGGCGGCGAAGATGAAGAACGTGCAGGCGCCGGAATTGATCGGCTGGAATAAAATCCCCAGCAGCACCATGCCGCCAATGTGGACGAGATTGAACGGATTCTCGATCCAGAACATGCCTAGATAGAGAACGAGAAACACCGCAGCGCCCAGGCCATCGTAGAGCCACAGCTTCGCGCTAGCGTGACTCAGAATTGGATCGACAAAAAAGAAGCCTAGATAGAGAACCCAGAGCAGAGGGCTCCATCCGTGATCTTTATCTTTGAATATGCTGCGCCACGGCTTCAATTTCCAGTGGCTGCCGTTTTCGCAGCCGATCTCACGCCCTAAGGACACTAGCGGCATAATTCTATTGTCACCCCTCCGGTCAATTCCGGCCAGTTCTCAAGATTGAACTCGCGCTGTACCAGACCAAGTACCAGACCAACACAGCCGCAGGAATCAACACTACGAGCCATTTTGGCCCGGCGACCAGAGCGATCAGGCCGAGGAGGATTAACACGGTTGTCCCGCCCATCGATTTTTTGGAATCCGCGCTCATGGTCGAAATCCCTTGCTAGCCGTACATTTTGTCCTGGTCGCGCTGGAATCCAATCCGCGCCCCACCCAGGCAGATCAAAGTAAACGCCGCCAGCACCTCCCAGTGCGTCGCATTCGAGGTATGACTGCCCGCTCCCACGATTCCCAAGGCCAGTTGCGCCAAATGGTAGGGCGGCATCACCAGCGCAAGCTCCCGCACAATCTTCGGCAGGAACATGAAAGGCACCCACAATCCGCTGCAGAACGACATGGGTAAATAAATAAGATTGATGGTTGCAGGCGCGGAATTCGGCCCGGTGAAATATCCCAAAGCGAGCCCCATCGCCGAGAAAGGCAGCGAGCCGGCCACCAGCGTTCCCAATAGCATGGCAAACTTGGCAAGAGGCATACGGACGCCACCGAAGCTGATACCCAGCCCGAACAGCACCAGCACAATGATCGTGCTGAAAATCATGCTGGTGATGACCTTGGCCACAAAATAGGCGAACGGCGGCATGGGGCTGGCGCGTTTCACCTGCAGCCATCCCAGGCCGCGATCGGAGGCCAGGCCCGCCGCGGTTCCAAACAGCGACGCGCCCATCACGCCGAACGTTCCATACGTCGCAATCATGTACGCCGGCACGGGCGTTCCCGCGAGGCTTTCTTTCGAGTTCAGCAACAACCCAAACAAAACGTAGAACATGATCGGAAAGCTGAGCACCGACAAGGTGTACATGCGGAGCCGCAGGTTCTTGAGGAACTCGTACTTCGCTTCTTTCAGATAAATCGCCGCCATGTGCCGCGGCGAACGCTGAATTTGCAGGTTGTTCGGTGCCACCGTTGCGGTGCTCATTTGCATCTCCTCGTGTGATTGCACACTCTTGTTAACTTCGGATGCTCACTCCAAATGATTTCCGTTTTGACCGTTGTCCTGCGTCAGCGCCAGAAATGCGTCTTCCAAACCCGCGCTGGTAACTTCCAGGCCGGAGAGTTTCGCATCCCGCGCCAGCAGTTCGCGGACGATCGCCTCAGCCTCGACCGCGTGAATCTCCACTGCTTCGCGATCTTCTTTCACTTCCGTGACGCCCGGAATCTGCCGAAGCGTGTTCAAACCGAGGCTGGTGATGCACCGAATCCGCTTCCCCGCGGTTTTCGCTTTGATTTCCGATGGCGTTCCCTGAGCAACAATTTCGCCCTGATTAATAACCGCCACGCGATCGGCCAGGGCATCGGCCTCCTGCAAATAATGCGTCGTGAGCAGCACCGTCTTGCCGCGCCCGACCATCTTGCGGATTTCCTCCCACAACATGCGCCGCGCTTCCACGTCGAGCCCTACCGTAGGCTCGTCGAGAAAAATCAGATCCGGATCGCCGCAGATGGCCAGGGCAAACAGCACGCGTTGCCGTTGACCTCCCGAGAGATCGCCGAACTTACGGTCGCTCAGTTTCTCGAGCCCGGCGGCGGCGAGAACTTCCGCGAGCCCCATGGGCTTCTCGTAATAGCTGGAAAACAGGTCGATGTGCTCGCGCACGCGCAACGTTTCCGGAACGCGTCCCACTTGCAACATGGCGCCCGTTCTCATCCGGTTTTCAGGATTCGTGGGGTCGCCGCCGAAAACGCGCGCTCTTCCCGAATTGGGCTGCAGCAACCCCAGCAGCAACTTCACGGCTGTGGTTTTCCCCGCTCCGTTCGGACCCAGCAAGGCTACGACCTCTCCGGCGCGCACTCGAAAGTCAACGCCGCGCAGCGCCCGCACGCTGCCATAATTCTTGTTCACGCCTTCAAGACAGGCGACAATCAGACCTGCCTTCGCCGCCTCCACGTACTGCGATTGCTCCAGGGTTGCAATCATCTTCATTCCTCCCGGCCAGTTGCGCGCCGTCCGGCGGGAATTGATTTCCCGCCGATAGTTGCGCAATCAACAACTGCATCATGGCGGACTCGGAAAAAACGCACCAGTGCCATCCATCACGCGCCGGGCGTGACAAATGTCACCCGGATTATTCGGTTAACTTCTGCATCCGGAATAGCTTCCATTAGGAATTGCGGTCGCGGGAGGAATGAGGTGAATCCCTATTCTCGGAATTCGCCTGTTACAAATTCCGAACGAACACAGGATATCCACAAGGCAGGACTAGGTGCATCGTTTGGGCGGTCGGGAAGAGCGAACTCTTGATTCCCAGCGTCTGGCAAGGCTTTCCGCGTGTTCGGATTTCGTAACAACACCTGGTCACTCAAAAATTCACACAGCCGCCAACAAATTCAGCCTTGCCTTTGGTATGATTCCTTCCACTTTCGCAGGAGGCGTACCGATGCTCCCGGCAGGAAAAAGCCTTCGCACGCTGCGCGAGAAACTCGGCCTCACCATGCGGGATGTCGAGAACTCCAGCGCGCGCGTGGCCGACAAATATCGCAACGAGGAATTTTCTATTCCTCCGAGCCGACTGTCCGACATCGAAACCAAAGGCATTCTGCCCAGCATTTTCCGCCTCTACACGCTCTCGGTAATTTACCGCCGCGACATTCGCGAGTTGATGTCGTGGTATGGCGTCGACCTAGGCAACCTCGCCGCCGACCTCGGCCTGGTTTCTCCGCCGAAATCGCATGTCTCCGACGCGCTCGCCGGGCTGTCGTCGATGCAGGTTCCGCTGCGCCTCGATCCCGGCTTTGACGACCGCCGCACCACCAACCTGGGCCGCATGGTCGAACAATGGGGACTCGTCCCCATCGCTTACCTCGCGCAGTTTGCCACCAGCGCCTTCACCTACGGTTACGTCGGCACGCAGGACTTCACCATGTATCCGATTCTGCCGCCCGGCAGTTTCATTCAGGTCGACGAATCGAAGAATAAAGTGGTGGAAGGTTCCTGGCGTTCGGAATACGAACGTCCCATTTATTTCGTCGAAACTCGCGACGGCCATACCTGTTGCTGGTGCAGTATGCGCCGCGAGGAAGTCATTCTGCAACCGCATCCTTTATCTCCGGTGCCGGTTCGCATCCTGCGGCACCCGCAGGAAGCCGAGGTGCTCGGCCAGGTGGTGGGCGTGGCTATGAAATTGACCGAGTGGCACGCCCTCGATTCTTCTCCAAACTCGAAAGCGCCAGCAGCACTGAACTAAGGTGACTGGCGGCGGGTGAGTCCGGGCGCTCGCCGGGCAGTAAGTCCTCGAAGCGATCGCGCATGCCTTCGACATAAGCCTGCGCCGCAACTCCGTCGGCGCGGCTCGATTCCTCCAAATCCTCGACCAGCGCCGGCAACGGCGTGCGCAAGACTCTGGCCACAATCTCGGTATGGGCCGTTCTCAAAGCCCGTTCGGACGATTCCGGCCCGTGGACCAGTTCCATCCCCCAGTGTTCGTAACGTCCCTGAGCCCGCCGCAGGGATGCCAGATACACCAGCTTCCCCAGCAGCCCCGAAACGGCCGCCAGAGTAGTTTCCTTCACGTCCTGTAAAGCAGATTTCAGCGTCATTTTTGCCGCAGTTTTGTTACGAATTCCGAACGCTCAAAGGTTTACAAACCCTTTGCGCCTACCCTCGCGCCCATGAAATTATCACGCACCAATTCGCTGTAACAAGGAGAAAACAACCGTGAACCGTGCCCTACTCATCCTCGCAGCAGCAGTCCTGTTCGTGAACACGCTGGTAACCCCGACGTCCGTCCGGGCCGATGGCGCACCCACGCAGACCAATTGTGGCAATACACTCTGCAAACCGTAACGGAAACTTGCGGTCCTTACGAAAACAGAACAAGAATCGCTATGATGTTGCCGCCTGCAGCGCGCCGCTGTATAGTGCATCCCTACAGGTATGCTGCAGGCGCACTCATTTCTCTGGCACTACCTCTGGACCGCACCCAACGTCCTGCTGTTTGCCCTGGCACTCCTAATCTGGAGGAACGGGCTGCGCAAGACGTTCCCGGCATTCTTCGCCTTTGCTTTACTCAGTTCCCTCGGCCAGTTCGCGCTCTACACCGCCGACGTGGCGCCATCGGTTTCGGCTGAGAGTTTTTGGCGTGTTGACTGGGGTACCCTGCTGATCGAAGGATCCCTGAAATTCGTCCTGATCGGCGAGGTCTTTGCGCAGATTTTTGGCTTGTACCCCTCCGTGGCACGGCTAGGTAGACTTCTGATCGGTGCCGTTGGCATCGCGTTGGTTCTGACTTCCGCGGTGGCCGCCGCTTATGCTCCGCAGGATAGTCATTTTGGAATCATCTCCGGCGCGCACCTCCTCGACCAAACAATCTATCTAATCGAATCCGGACTTCTCGTCTTCATTTTCTTGTTCGCGGCGTACTTCCGGCTTAAACCGACACATTTCGTTTTCGGCATCACCCTCGGTCTAGCAATTTCCGCCTGTGTCCACCTCGCAACTTGGGGCATAGCAGCCAATGGTGGGCTTCCCGCTTCCAGACGGGTATTCCTCGCCTTCCTCAACATGGCCACCTACCACGTCTGCGTCCTCATCTGGTTCTACTACCTACTCGTCCCCGCGAAAGTTTCCACCAAAGCCGCGGTCCCTCTGCCTGAAAACGATCTCGACATCTGGAACCGGGAACTGAAGCGCTTAGCACAGCAGCGCATGGTACAACCATGACCTTAGCCATCATTCTCGTCGTCGCCGCCGCGCTTGCGCTGGTCTTCATCCTCAGCGTCACGCTCTCCCGCAGCCTGCAGGTTTCTACAGGCACAAGTCTCGCCACCCAAATTCAGCCGATTGACGTCGAAGCTTTCCGCAACCTCTTCGATCCAGTGGAGCACGATTACCTGCGTCGCCGCTTGCCCGCTGCCGAGTTTCGCCTGGTGCGGCGCGAACGCCTGCGCGCCATGGCCGCTTACGTCCGCACCGCCGGAAGGAACGCCGCCGTTCTGGTCCTCATGGGACAAAGCGCTTTAGCTGCAGGTGATGTCCAGACCGCGGAAGCCGCGCGCCAACTCGTGGACAATGCCCTCCTGCTGCGCCGCAACGCCGCTTTCGCGCTGCTCAGAATTTATGTCGCCCTGGCCTGGCCGAACTTTGATTTAGCGGCGGAGCCCATCCTTCATGGCTACGAGCGTCTAAACCGCTCTGCCATGCTGCTGGGCAGGCTGCAAAATCCCGCTGCTCCGGTCCGCATTTCGGCGACGTTGTGATTCAGATCACAAATTCGGATCGCATCCCATAACAGTCGCCCGCTGTTTCAAAGCTCCTTGTTTCAACTGAGGACGCTTAGCCGCGCATATTTCAGGAAGATCAACCGGGTTAACTGGGAAACGACCCCGCTCAATTCCTGACTTGTTTTCAGACCCCGTTCTGTTATAAAAACCAGCGGGCAACAAAGCTCGGCTACACAGCAACGCGTTTCATCCCATTTGTGACTACATCGGCAACCTGCCGTGGCCGTCAGTCCCGCCGTCTGCTCGCCTTCGCGAGCCTAAGGGAGAACCTTATGATCCGCACCGTGAAAGCTGTTTCTGCGTCTTTCCTCGTCCTGCTGCTTTCGGCCATTTGCTTTGGCCAGGGTGGTGCGGCCACGGGTGATCTGCACGTCACCGTAAAAGACGCCAAAGGCGCTCTCATTGCCAATGCTACGGTCACCGTGCGAGACACCGCCAAGGGCCTGGAGCGCACCGCGACTGGCAACGGCGAGGGCGGCTACAGCGCTCAACTGCTACCGCCAGGGACGTACGCAGTAACGATCGATGCCGCCGGTTTCAGCGGAGTCCTAAGCACCGGAGTCGTAATCACAGTCGGCGGATTGGTCGAACTTCCGGTTATGCTCTCCATCGCAACCGGAAAGACAGTGGTCGAAGTCAGTTCGCAAGCGGAGCTGGTGGAAACCTCGCGCAGTTCCACGACTGACACGATCGGCCAGCGCCGCATCGACAATCTTCCCATCAACGGCCGCAATTACATCAACTTCACGCTGACCGATTCTCAGGTCGTGCGCGACAACGCGCCCAACACCGGCGCCGCTCCCACCTCCGGCCTCAACATGAGCGGCCAGCGCGCCCGTTCCAACCTGGTCAACGTCGACGGCGCGGACGCTACCGACAACTCGACCAACGGTGTTCGTTCTACCGTTTCGCAAGAAGCAGTCCAGGAATTTCAGATCATCACCAATAGTTACGCCGCGGAATACGGCCGCGCTGCCGGCGGCGTGGTCAACATCATCACCCGCTCCGGATCGAACGACTTCCACGGCGACGTCTACGGCTACCTGCGCAATCGCAACTTTCAGGCGGTGAATCCTTTCAGCACGGTCCCGAACCCAGCCTATACGCGCGTGCAGGCGGGGGTTGCTTTCGGCGGGGCGATCAAGAAAGACAAGACGTTCTACTACTTCGCCTATGAAATCACACGCCGCCACGAAACCGGATTCTCCAGCATCGGTCAGGATTGTCTTACGACCGCCGGCCAGACCTGCTTCGGCCTCAATCCTTTCGATGCCTCAGCATTCTTCGGCGCCCCTGCCGGCAGTGTGAACCTTCAGCTCACGCCCGATCAAATTGGCTTCCTCGCTAACCCCGCGGTTGACGCTGCTTTGGCCAATCCAGCCTATGCCGGGGAAGTGGCCCAGTATCTCGGCCTGGTCGGCGCGTCCTCAGGCATGGCAGTCAATGGCGCATGGCCCGTCGGTCTGACCGGCGGATTTCCCGGCATTGCTGGATTTCCTACAAGCTGCACCGCCCCGCCGTGTTTTGTGCCCGGCTCGTATCAAACCCTGACCTCCCAGATGGGAAACTTCCCCGTCTTTGAAGGCACCAGTCTCTACTCACTGCGCCTCGACCATAACCTGGGCGCCAACCATCGCTTGACCCTCCGCGGCAACGTCAGCCCCAGCACTGTCACCGGCATCGAAGTCAGCGGCGAAGACCAGCCCTTCGGACAAAACGCCTACTCCCGCACTTCGCAGCAGACCTACCGCGATGTCGCCGGCGTCTTTCAGGACACCTGGACCATCGGCAGCAACAAGGTCAACGAATTCCGCTTCCAATACGCCCGCCGCGGTCTTTCCTACTTCTACAACACGGCGATCCCCGGAGGCTCCGACCCAGCCGTCAACATTCCGGGCTACGCGTACTTCGGCCGCGAGCCGTACTCCTACATCCAGCGCGTCGAGCAGCGCTACCAGGTCACCGACAATTTTTCCTGGTCCATTGGCCGCCACAACACAAAGTTCGGCGTGGACTTCAACTATCTCCCGCTCACCGCAACCTTCACCGTGAACTATGGCGGCGTCTACGATTTCGGCGCCTTCAGCGCCTCTAACCTGGGATTCACGAACCCCACCGGCCTGCCCAGTTTCCCCGACCTGTCGCCCGTACAAGCTTACGGCGCAGGACTTCCCGGAGATTTCGTGCAAGGCATCGGCAGCCCGACCGACTCGTTTCACAACATTCCAATCGGCGCATTCTGGCAGGACTCCTGGCGCCTCAGTCCCACCGTCACTCTGAACTACGGACTGCGCTATGACGTCGAGATTCCGCCCACGTTCCCTCCGCCGCAGGGACTGGCGCTTCCCGCCTACCACCTGCTGGGATTGCAAAAAGGAATTGAGACCGACAGGAACAATATTCAGCCGCGCATCGGCGTCGCCTGGGATCCCAGCGGTAACGGCAAAACCGTCGTACGTGCTTCCTACGGTATGTTCTATGATCACCCGCTGCTCGGCCTTTACTTTCTCGGCCAGGCCTCCGACGGATCATCCAGCGGCCAGCTGGCTTTTGCGGGAACATCCGTCTGCTCGGGCGCGGGCAATCCCGGCAACCTGAACGCGATCACGATCTTTCAGGGCCTGCCGATCAATCAAGCGAGTGCGGCGAATCCCTGCGCGGCAACGCTCAACCCCGCCACGGCCACGGCCCTTGGATTCCTGCCCAACCAGCAGCAGTTTCAGTCACAGAATTTCCCCGGCTCGATCTTTCTCAACCAAGCCTATCTGAACCCCTCGACATTTCTGCCGCTGGCCTTTCAACCCTTCGGCTATCCGCAATCCAAGAATTTTGTCTATGCCTACGCGCAGCAGACCAACATAACCGTGGAGCAGAATCTCGGCGGCGGCTTCGCTCTCAGCCTGGCTTACAACTTCAACGGCGGACGCCACCTCAACCGCCCCATCAACGCCAACACAATCCGCGGCGACCTGATGACCAGCAACTTCCAAGCCGCCTACTACGACGCGCTCCACTCGGGACAAGCTCCTCCCGCCAGCCCCTTCACCGTCAGCGGATGCAACAAGGGCGGAACGGCGACATCGCCGTTCCCCTACGTTGACGCTTCGTTGATGAACTTCTTCCGGCCCGGCGGTCTGAATCCCTCGATCATCGGCGCCTACGCTTCCGTCGGCGACCCAGCCGGCTGCATTGCCCAGGCCGCGGCCCTGGTTGCCACCATCCCGGGCTTCAACGCGAACTGCAATCCCGGCACCTTCAACGGCTGCGTCCCCTTCGGCGACATGGACGCCAACTATTCCAACGGCAACTCCAACTACAACGGTTTCAGCGCCAACCTGCGCAAGCGCTTCAGCAACCATTACGAATTCCTCGCGTCCTACACCTGGTCGCACGCCATTGACGACTCTACCGATCTGGAGTCGACCCTCACCCCGCAAGATAGCTACTACCCGCAGAACGATCGTTCCACGTCGCTGTTCGACCAGCGTCATCGTTTCGTCTTCAGCGGCGTCTATCAAAGCGGAAAGCTCGCGGGCAGAAGCTTCGCCGACGTGTTCTTCAGTTACTGGACCATCGCCCCGATCGTGGAAGTTTCTTCCGGACGTCCCTTCAACATCATCACCGGCAACGACGACAACCTTCAGCTCTCTTCGCTGACCGGCCGACCCAATACCACCGTCGATCCGGTTTGCGCCGCTTCCGGGTACGCGCCCGTCTCCTCCAAGTACTCCAAGACCGGCACGCTGCAGGAGCCCTGCCTCAACGGCTTCATCGCCTCCGGCATCACTCCCACGCTGCTGCAACTCGACGGCAATCTCGCCCGCAACGCCGGCATTCAGCCCTGGACCATCTTCAACGATATGCGCATCGCCCGCCGCATCCCCTTCGGCGAGCGCTTCAGCGCCGACCTGATCGTCGACATGTTCAACATCGCCAACAGATTTAACGTGGCCGCCGTCAGCCCGCTCTTCACCAACGCCGGCCAGCCTACGGCCGCCTACGATCCCCGCCAGTTCCAGTTCGCGCTGAAGCTGAACTGGTAGGGATTGAAGATTGCGGATTGAAGATTGAAAGATGGGGATCCAAGGCGGGTGTTCAGGAAAGGTCCCGGAGGGACCGATGACGATAGCCCGCCAGTTTCACTGGCGGGTTGCGTCCGGGGATTTCGGAATCTTGTGCCATAGGCACGATTGAAACACTGGCAGCGCTCACCTTTTCAGGCGTTCCTCCGGAACGCGATTCCATTTTTCCCGCGCACCCGGCGTTGAAACGCCGGGCTACTCTCACATGTCCCTCCCGGGCAAACCCCGCGAACCTTCTTCGGGAGGATTGCGTAACGTCAAGAGAACCTCGGTAGAATGATCATCTCGTTCTGAAAGGCGAACGCTACGATGGCCGATTCGCAAATATCCTTCCCGCCGCAACCCACCGCTCCAACTCCCCCGCCGCCCCGGCCCGACACCATCTTCCGCGGACCCAACGGCATCCGCGCCGGCTGGCGCGTGCTGCTTTTCCTGGCGCTGGTCATCCTCGTTACCCTCGTCTTCATGACTCCCTTCGTGGTGATGCGCGCGCTCCGAGGAGGCGGGCCACAAGTCAGCTTCGGAGTCGGTGGCCTCACCCCGCTCGGACTTGGCATCTCCGAAGGAACTCTTTTTCTCATCCCGGCGATCTCCGCGCTTCTCATGGCGCGTATCGAGCACCGTAAATTCGGCCAGTATGGCTTACCCGCTCGCCACGCTTTCGGAAAAGATTTCTGGATCGGCACCGTGGTCGGCTTCTCCTCGATCAGCGCCTGCCTGCTGGGAATTTTCGCGTTCCACGGATTCCATCTCACCGGCCTCGCCATCCACGGCACCACCATCGCATCGGCAACCGCAGCCTGGGCCGCAACGTTTGTGATCGTCGGCCTGGCCGAAGAATTCTCCTTCCGTGGATACCTCCAGTTCACCCTCACCACCGGCGTGGGCTTCTGGCCCACCGCAATTCTTCTGTCCGCACTTTTCGGCCTCGCCCACTCAGGAAATCCCGGCGAGAGCAAGTTCGGTCTCTTCTCGGTGGTCCTGTTCGGCCTGCTGTTCTGCCTGTTCCTCCTCCGCCGCGGCAATCTCTGGTGGGCCGTAGGATTTCACGCAGGGTGGGATTGGGGCCAAACGTTCTTCTACGGCGTTCCCGACAGCGGCATCGCTCCGTATCACAATCTCTTCGACTCCGCGTTCAACGGTCCGCGCTGGCTCACTGGCGGCAGCGTCGGCCCCGAAGCCAGCATCTTCACCCCCGTAGTGCTGGTAATCGTCGCGATCCTATTCGCGCGCGTCTACCGCGACAACAAATACCACACCTCGGACCTTAGACCTTAATGTGCCAATCACGTTTGGAGCCTTGAAGAAAATCGTGACGATGGCAGACAATCACATGCCGAAACCAGCGAAGCGCCGTCCTTACAGAAAGAAGAGCGCCGCTTAATGGGACTGATCTCGAGAGCGATAGACAAAATCGTCGATCCACTCCCCACGTGGGCAAAGGGAATTCTAGGTTTGCTTGCAGTGATTGGGTTTATCTACGGTATCATCCACGAGGGTTTTTGGTTCCTGCTCCGTGTGCTCTTTTCTCCCGACTTCTAAGAATTTCAAACTGATACATTACCCACTACCAGCGCTGAAAACCGAGAGCTAATAGCTGATAGCTGACAGCGGTTTCCCAGTGTTACACTCTCCCTTCACCCATCCTTGGCGCTTGCCCGGAGTCCGTTCCCCAATGTCTGAAACTCAAATGCCCAGCGCGCGCACCCGCGTGGTCCGCGAAGCTTTTCGCGGCATCTACGAACGCGAGGCCGTCTACCAGATCCTCGATGAAGGCTTCCTCTGCCATGTCGGCTTCGCCGTTGACGGCCAACCCTTCGTCATTCCAACTTCCTACGGCCGCAAGGACGCCAGCCTCTACATTCACGGCTCCGCCGCCAGCCGCATGCTGAAGCAGATGAAGGAAGGGGTTAATGTCTGCATCACCGTGACCCTGCTCGACGGCCTCGTACTCGCCCGCTCGATTTTCAATCACTCCATGAACTACCGCTCGGTGGTGATTCTAGGCAAAGCCACGCTGGTCGACGCTCCGCAAGAAAAGTTAGAAGCCCTGCGCCTTCTCTCCGAACACATCCTCCCCGGCCGCTGGGAAGACTCCCGTCAGCCCAACGAACGCGAACTCAAACAAACCTCGGTCCTGCGCGTGCCCATCGAAGAATTCTCCGCCAAAGTCCGCCAGGGCCCAGCCATCGACGACGAAGAAGACTACGCCTTTCCGACGTGGGCCGGAGTCATCCCGCTGGAAATGGTCGCACGTCCGCCGATCGACGACGCAAGGTTGCTGCCAGGAGAAGAAGCGCCAGAATATGCGAAGCACTACACGCGCGGTTATTAAGCGCACTGGCAATCGCTGATTTTCACCGCGAAAAAACCACTCCATGGGGCAGGCCGGAGCCCTTCCATCCGTGCGGCCACTCGCGGTCGCAATTGAAACCGGGTTGCCCTTCTTCATCGTGGAACGCGGTGTCCATGGCCAGAGCCCCAGTTGCAGGATTGAACGTCAGCAAATAAATGCGGGGACCGGTCCCGGTCACAACGATACGGTGCGTTTTCTGGTCCCATCCTGTCCAATGCGGCCGGAAATCATCGGCGATCTTCTGGCGGGAAACTTCCACCGGCTTCACCGGATTCGTAATATCGATCGCAATCAGGCTGTGGATCGAAGGCACGCTCTGCACCAGAAAATGTCCGATGATGGTGGGGACTCCGCACCAGTCCCCGGGAAAGCTGTAAACCAGCTTTGACTTCGGCTCCTCTTTGGAAATATCAGTAATGCGCTCGATTCCGCAGCCCAGCGTTTGTACGTACACCGATCCATCCGGGCCGAGCCGCGGCTCTTCTGGACTGATCTGCCCGTAGCGGTTTTCGCCGACATCGAAATAAGCCGTCTTGAGCAGCTTGAGATCAGAAAGCCTCCACACCTGGTACGTGACTCCTTGAAAAACCTCGGTGAGATGCATGGAAGAGTTCGTCGACACCACACGATCGAGCTCCGGCAATACCACCAGACTGTAGGGCGTCAGCAGAGCATCGGCAAACGCAGGGTCGGCGCTGCTGCTCGATCGGATGACTTTGCCCTGATCGTCAATTTCTACAATGCCCCCGGTGGCTGCCATCATGCCGCTCATGTCGTGATGTTCGTCGTGATGATCGTCGCGATGAACGTACTGAAACGTCGCCAGCACATGCCCATTCGGCAAGCGCAAATAGGAATGCGGATGCATATATCCCGCCATATCAGTAAACGAAGTTGCGATCGTCGGATGCAGCGGATCACGCACATCGAAAATAAAAGTTCGTCCGGCATCGTGATCGTTGGCAAACAGCATGCCGCTGGCGGGCATGGTGTACTCGGTGTGATGCACCTTCATTGTCTTTTGATCGGTAACGACGGTCGTCACCAGGTGTCCGTACGTCGGAGACGCCGGATCGGCGTCGATGACCGCAAGAAAATCGTCGCCCTTGCCCTCGGGATCGCCAGTCCAGGCAAATAGATAATGCCCTGGCACGGCATCTTGGGCTCGAGCTTGTGTCGAAAGATCGAAAATGCAAAGCACAAAAGCAACCACGATCAGAAAACGCGGCATCACGCATCTCCATCAATTTGGAACGTCGTTGTTATCGCAGATTTATAGCGTAAGCAACAGTTTCCCCGCGATCTTCCGCGCTTCCATGTCGCGGTGCGCCAGCGGCGCTTCCGCCAGCGGATACGTCTTCGCAATCCTCACCTTGAGTTTGCCGTCGCCGATCATCGCAAACAGCGCCCCGGTACGCGCCAACAATTCCTCGCGCGTGGCCGTGAAGTGCGCCAGCGTAGTCCGGGCCATGTACAGCGACCCTTTCTCCGACAGCTTCGCCGGATCCACCGGCGGCACCGGCCCACTCGACATGCCGTAGAGCACGAGCATCCCCCGCGGACGCAGCACGTTCAGATTTTTCTCGAACGTTGCTTTGCCCACACCGTCATAGACGACGTCAACGCCCTTGCCGCCGGTCAGGCGCTTCACTTCAGCCTCAAAATCCTGCTGCGTAAACACGATCACTTCCTCCGCGCCCGCTTCGCGCGCCAGCCGCGCCTTCTCTTCGCTCGACGCCGTGCCAATCACGCGAGCTCCGATGGCGCGCGCCATCTGCACCAGCAACAGTCCCACACCGCCCGCGGCCGCGTGCACCAGCGCCGTCTCGCCCGCTTTCAGCTTGTGCGCATCGTTCGCCAGATAGTGCGCGGTCAACCCATGCATCATGGCAGCGGCGGCCTGCTCGTCGGTCACGTTCGCCGGCACAGGCACCAGATGTTCCTCAGGCGACACCACGAACTCCGCATACGATCCCAACACTCCGCTCCACGCCACGCGGTCGCCGACCTTCACCGTCTTCGTCCGCGCACCCACCGCCGAAACCACCCCGGCGCCTTCCTGCCCCGGGATAAACGGCAGCGGCGTCCGCAAGCTTCCGTCGCGGAAATGCCCATCAATCGAGTTCACCCCAGCGACGGATACTTTCACCACAGCTTCCGTGGGCTTCGGCTGCGGCAGCGGAACTTCGCCCAGTTCCATCACCTCCGGCCCGCCCGTGTGCTGCACGCGAATAGCTTTCATGGTTTTCAGGTCTTGGGTCTTGAGTGTCGGGTCCTGTCTTGGTTTCAATCCGACCTAAGACCCAACACCTACGACCTAACACCAAACCTACGGTATCAGCAACAACTTCCCCGTAGTCTTTCGCCCTTCCAGCTCGCGATGCGCCCGCTGCGCCTCAGCCAGCGGATACTTATGATCGATCCGCAACTTGAGCTTCCCGGCAGCAATCATGCCAAACACCGCGCCTGACCGCGCCACTAACTCCTCTCGCGACGCAATATAGTTCAGCAAAGACGGCCGCGTCACGTAGAGCGACCCTTTCTGCGACAGCCCAATCAGATCAAACGGAGGCACCGCCCCGCTCGACCCGCCAAACAATACCATCATCCCGCGCGGACGCAGAACGTTCAGCCCCTTCTCGAACGTAGTCTTGCCCACCGAATCGTAAACCACGTCGACGCCCTTGCCGCCGGTCAGCCGCTTCGTCTCCACTTCAAAATCGGACTGCGTATAAAGAATCACTTCGTCCGCGCCGGCTTCGCGCGCCAGCTTCGCCTTCTCGTCGGTTGAGACCGTGGCAATCACGCGCGCGCCAATGTTGTGCGCCATCTGCGTTAGCAGCAGTCCCACGCCTCCAGCCGCCGCATGCACCAGCGCCGTCTCGCCGCGTTTCAGCGGATACGTGTCATGCGAGAGATAGTGCGCCGTCATCCCCTGCAACATGGCCGAAGCCGCCTGCTGGTCGGTCACTCCCGATGGAATCGGCACCAGCCGGTCCGCGGGCATCGCCGCATACTCGGCGTAGGCGCCCAGAGGCCCGCTCCACGCCACGCGATCGCCGTTTTTCACTGACCGCACGTCGGAGCCCACCGCCGTCACTACTCCCGCGCCCTCTTGTCCCAACACCAGCGGCAGCGGAGCCTTGTAGCGCCCCTCTCGGAAGTACACATCAATGAAGTTCACGCCCGAAGCGGCCAGTTTCACCACCGCTTCACTCGCCTTCGGCTCCGGAACCGGCAACTCCACCAGTTCCATCGCCTCCGGCCCACCCGGTTGTTTGACTTGAATTGCTTTCATAGAAGTTTGGATTCGTCGTCGTGCCAGATGGATTCCAGCAGATGCATTCCGGAAAATCAATTTCCGGCAAAACCGATTCTACACGCGCTGGGAATCAATTCAGTCCGCGCGCTGATTGGTTCGGTAGCGAGGATCGTTAACCACGAAGGACACGAAGTCCCACGAAGAAACCCATTCCAAACGAAATCCTTCGTGATCCTTCGTGTCCTTCGTGGTTGGCGGTTTTCCTTTTTCAAGCAACCGCAACTCCCCAAACGAATGGCACGAACCGGAAGCGCGTCGCCTCCATCCCGATCTCTGCTAAACTGGCTCGTCTTCCCGCAAGGAGCCCGCCATGCCCGAGAACAAGCCCCAGAGCTTCGCCGATCACACTCGCTGGGACCCGCTGTTTCATTTCTTCCTGCTCCCCGTCTTCGGGCTTGCTCTGCTGCTGACCCTGGTCCATTTTTTCGCGCATCTCGCGGACAGCGACTTCCGCGACAACTTCCACGCCTTTCTGCTGATTCTGCTGGCCACCGCCTGCCTCGTTCTGGTGTTGAAGGTGCGACTGTACTCGGTGAAGGTTCAGGATCGCGTCATCCGCCTGGAAGAGCGCCTGCGGCTGACCCAGCTTATGTCCGAGCCGATGCGCTCCCGCATCCCCGAGTTAACGGTAGATCAGCTCTGCGGCCTGCGTTTCGCCTCCGACGCCGAAGTTGCCAAGCTAGCCGAGCGCGCGTTGAATGAGAAACTGTCCCGCGCCGACATCAAGAAGGCGATCCAGACCTGGCGGCCCGATTACTGGCGAGTGTAAGAGTTCGATGGACGATGCTACCCAAAACGTCGTCACCGCAAGGCGCTGCCCTCAATGCGGTGTTCCTGCAGATGATGGGCTCATTTTTTGCAGGAACTGCGGTGCAACTCTCCGGCCGCCGCTGCCACTGACGCAACCAGTCGTTCAAATGGGTGACGCGCCTTCAAACACTATTGGTCCAGCAAGGCGGATTCTTGTAGTAATCCTCAAAGCCATAGCCGGAATTGCAGGAGTTGTTGCGATATTCTGCCCACTGGGTAGCTTCACACAAATCTTCCTGTTCGCCGCTTCGGTTGCCGTTGCGCTGATCTGCTACTTTGTACTGACTAATCTGGACGCCACCTACATTGAGGAATACGGAAAGGTTGGCTATTGGCCGAAACCGCTCGATTGGAACCCGCCGTCCAGAACCGATACTCGGGCTGGGGATGATACACCGCGAACTCAGATTTGATTGCAGAGAAAGGCCGTCCCAGTCGCGGCGTAACATCGCCATTACACTTCATCGGCTACTACGCGAAGCTGGCCGAGCGCGCATTAAACGAAAAACTCTCCCGCGCCGACATCAAGAAGGCAATCCTGGCGGCCGGATTACTGGCGGGTGTGAAACGCGGCCCCGGCCGACAACCCAGGGCAGACGATCAGCCATCCAATCCTGAGCTCGAAGTCCGAGCTTCGTGGTAACCATCCCGGATGGGTGCCGAAAGTAACCTCGCGGGGCCCGTTTCGGCGATTGACCCGGACCCAGCCGCCGCGTACGATTTGGTAGAATTCAACCGGCATACACAGAGGAGAAGCGCGCATCTCATAGCAATACATGCGATTAGCCAACCCACAGACGCAGAGAAAGCTTCGGACAGCCGCGCTCGCCGCGTTGCTTCTCGGGGCCAGCGCCTGCCAAACGGCGCAGAAACCGGTTTCCCTGCTGCCGCCCGGAAGCGCACCCGCTCTGCATTCGCCGGCCGCTACGACTCCAGCGCCACCATCGCAGGCCGTGGCCCAACCGCAACATGCTTCGCAGCAGCCAGTCGCACCCGAAAACGCCCCTCAATCATCCGAACCCAGCCAGGCTGCCGCTCCGGTTTCCGACCCCGTCGCGGATCTGATCGCCCGGTCGGAAAAGGAATACCAGGCTGGACTCGCCAATTATCAAGCGGGCCAGCACGAAGAGGCCAAGCAGAATTTCGACAACGCGCTGAACGCCCTGTTAAGCAGCAATCTCGACGTCCGCTCTGACGATCGCCTGCAAAAAGAATTCGACCATATTGTCCAGGGTGTGAACGAACTCTACCCCGGTGGTCCATCAACCGATTCCGATCAATCTCAGGAAGCCCAGCAGAAATCCGAGCCCGCGCCCATCGATGTAACCAACGACATGACTCCCGCGGCCGATGCCGGCGTCAAAGCCAAAGCGCAGGCCGAAATCAAGCACACCCGCTCCGACCTGCCGCTGATGATGACCGACCAGGTCGCCGGCTACATCACCTACTTCTCCGGCCACGGACGCGGCCCTTTCGAGCGCGCCTTCGCCCGCTCTGGCCGCTACCACGACATGATCGTGACCACTTTGAAAGAGGAGGGCATCCCGCAGGATCTGATCTATCTGGCGCAGGCCGAGTCAGGATTCCATCCCCTCGCCGTTTCGCGCGCCGGCGCACGCGGCATCTGGCAATTCATGGCCTCGCGCGGCCGCGGTTACGGCCTCTACCACAGCCAGTGGGTCGATGACCGCCAGGACCCTGAAAAATCCACTCGCGCCGCTGCCCGCCATCTGAAAGATCTCTACAACCAGTTCGGCGACTGGTATCTCGCCATGGCCGCCTACAATTCCGGCCCCGGCACGGTGCAGGCGGCCGTGAAGCGCACCGGCTACGCCGACTTCTGGGAACTCTACAACCGCAACGTTCTGCCCAAAGAAACCAAGAATTACGTGCCCATCATTCTGGCCGTGACCATCATGGCCAAGAATCCGTCACAGTACGGATTGGCCTCGATCGCCATGGATCGCCCGTTGGAGTCCGACTCGGTGACCATCGACTATCCTGTCGATCTTCGTCTGGTAGCCGAGTGCGTGAACTCCACGCCCGACGAATTACAAGACCTGAATCCCAGCCTGTTGCGTCTGACCACCCCGCGCGATGGCAAGTTCGAGCTGCACCTGCCCGCCGGGACGAAAGATCAGTACGAAACTGCCGTCGCCTCCATCCCGCCCGATATGCGGCTATGGTGGCGCTACCACACAGTCCACTCCGGAGACACTCTGGCTACGCTGGCCCGCACCTACCGCACCACGGCGAAGTCAATCGCCGCAGCCAACCATCTTGAAGACACCGAACTCGAAGCCGACGCCCAGCTGGTAATTCCAGTCACACCCGGAAAGCATCCGGTGAGCGACACCGCGACCTACTCCCGTCGCATCACCCGCTACAAAGTTCACAGCGGAGACACCGTCGAAACCGTCGCCGAAAACTTCGGCGTTTCGCCACAAATGCTGCGCCGCTGGAACGGCATCCGCGGCAACAGCCTCACCGGACGCCGAGTCCTCGCCCTGCACCTGCCAGTTTCCCCGGGCACGCACGAGGCCGAAGTAGCCTCGGCACGAAAGGCAAAACATCCGGCAGCCCCAGCCAAGCCCACGGAGACGGCCACGGTGAAGCCTCCAGCCACCAAATCGGCGCAGATCGAGCGAATGGAAACGGCGCAGGCAGCCGTAGTTCACCACAAAGTCAAAACCGGCGAGACCCTCTACTCCATCGCCAATCTCTACAAGACAACGGTCGCCGCCCTCCAGCGCGATAACCGCAACGTCTCCGTCCTCCGCCCCGGCATGATCCTGCTCGTGCAATCGGCGCGCTGAAAAACGAGACCTTCCGCCCAATCTTCTTTTTCTCCTTCCCTTTTCCCGTCCCGCTGTGATAACAGGATAGCCAGCAGTCTGTGTCCGGCGGTGGTGCAGTTCGAGGATTTCTAACCACGAAGGACACGAAGTCGCACCAAGGACACCCATCCAAAACGAGGTCCTTCGTGATCCTTCGTGCCCTTCGTGGTTGACGGTTTTCTCTTTCAAGCAGCAAAACGCACGGCTGCCCTGTTGTCCGCAGTCCTTGCAAACTGCACGGAACATCGTGCTATAATCGCGCGCCGTTCCAGCAGAAGGTTCCGGTGGTCTTTTAAATTCTTTTGTGCCCGCAGCCAGGGAGCCCCATCCGCCCCCAGCCGCCACTGAATCAGGAGGAACAATGACGTTCGACGATCCCACTCTCTACGCACGCGATGAAGAAGAAGAATTCGGCGACAGCGGCGCCTACAGCGAGTCGCTCGAAGAAGATTTCGAAGAGGAAGAGGAGGAAGAAGAATCCGGCCTGCCCGCTCCCGTAGCCAGCGAACCGCCCCCTGTTCCTCCACCTCCCGCGCCCAAGCCCAAGCCCGCGCCATCCGCCCCCAGCGGTGGTGGTGGCAAGCCCAAAGCGAAAAAGAAAGCGGCCAAGAAACCGGCTGCGAAAAAGCCGGCGAAGAAGAAAGCGGCGAAGAAGGCTCCCAAGAAAGCAGCCAAGAAGAAAGCCGCTAAAAAGCCAGCCAAGAAAGCTGCGAAAAAACCGGCGAAGAAGAAAGGCAAGAAGCGCCACTAAGTTGTTGGTTGGTCGCGAGGCCCTCCCCCCCAAAAAAACTCGCTCCAACGTCAAACCGCGCCCGGTATGGGCGCGGTTTTTCTCTTCCACTGCCTTGTATAATTCCCGCGCCGCCCCGGAGAGGCCCGCTATGCCGACCACACGCCGTGCCCTGCTCGTTCTATCTTTCTGCTTGTCTCTTAGCTTGTTCCTCTGCCTTCTCACCTCCTCCGCGATCGCGCAGACCGCGTCCATCCCGAAGCCTCCCGATACTCCCAAACATCCCGTCACCGACGAATATTTTGGGATCAAAGTTACCGACGACTACCGCTGGCTGGAAAATTGGGACGACCCCGCGGTGAAGCAGTGGAGCGCGGCCGAAAACGCGCACACCCGCGAATATCTCGACCACCTGCCGGCACGCGCCGCCATCAAAGCTCGCCTGAAACAGTTGATCGGCACCACCTCGGCGTCCTACTACGATCTGCAATTCCGCGCCGGAATGTTGTTCGCCATGAAGAATCAGCCGCCGCGGCAGCAGCCCATGCTGGTCGTGCTGCGTTCTGCCGACGATCCCGCCAGCGCCCGCGTCATCTTCGATCCCAACACGGCCAGCGCCAAGGGATCGCTCGCGGTTGACTTCTATGTGCCGTCTTTCGGCGGCATATACGTCGCCACCGCGCTGTCGGAGAACGGCTCAGAAGATGCCGCGGCGCACATCTTCGAAGTGGCCACGGGCAGGGAGCTCCCGGACGTCGTCCCCCGCGTGAATTTCGCCACCGCCGGCGGCAGCATTGCCTGGAAAGCCGACAACTCCGGCTTCTACTACACGCGCTATCCACAAGGCAACGAGCGTCCGCAGGAAGACGCCAACTTCTACCAGCTGGTTTACTTTCACCACCTCGGCACCGACGCTAAGCAAGACACCTACGTCATCGGCAAAGATTTCCCCCGCATCGCCGAAACTCGCGTACTCACCAGCGATGACGGAGACTGGCTGCTGGCCTCGGTCGGCAACGGCGATGGCGGCCAATTTGCGCACTACCTGATGGATTCCGACGGCAAGTGGACCCAGCTCACCCACTTCGAAGACCGAATCGTCTCGGTAAAGTTTGGCGTGGACCCGGCGCTCTACCTGCTCTCGCGCAAAGACGCTCCGCGCGGTCAGATTCTGCGCTTGCCGCTCTCCAAGCTCGATCTGGCAGAAGCCAAAGTAGTCGTTCCGCAAACTCCCGGCGGCAACAATGGAGACGAAAGTAATCGCGCCTCGATTGAAGATTTCGTGCCCGCCTGGGGACGCCTCTACGTGATCGACATCATGGGCGGGCCCTCGCGGGTGCGCATCTTCGGAAGAAAAGCTTCCGAGCCCGGCCAGCGCGGCGCCGCGCCCGCCTTCGAATCCATGGGAGAAGTGCCGCTGCCGCCCATCTCCTCGGTGGGCCAGATGATTCCCGACGGCGGCGGCGATGCGTTGTTCTTGACTTCCACGTTTCTAAATCCTCCGGCCTGGTTCCGCTTCGACGCCGCGCAGGGAAAAGCGCTTCCGACCGCACTGGTCCAGACCTCGCCCATTCACTTCGACGACGCCGAAGTCGTGCGCGAGTTTGCCACTTCCAAAGACGGCACCCGGGTTCCGGTCAACATCATTCGGCTAAAGACCACCAAGCTGGACGGCGCGAACCCCCTGCTGCTCAATGGTTACGGCGGATACGGCATCAGCACGAAACCCGGCTTCATCGGGTCGAACGGACGTCTCTGGCTCGACCAGGGCGGCATCCTGGTGCGCGCCAACCTGCGCGGCGGCGCCGAATATGGCGACGAATGGCACCTGACCGGCAACCTCACTCGCAAACAGAATGTGTTCGATGACTTCCTGGCCTGCGCGCAATACTTAATCGACCAGAAATACACTTCCCCGGCTCATCTCGCGATTCTCGGCGGCAGCAACGGAGGCCTGCTGATGGGCGCGGCCTTCACCCAGCGGCCTGACCTGTTTCGCGCGGTCGTGTCTTACGTTGGCATCTACGACATGCTGCGCGTCGAACTCGATCCCAACGGCGCCTTCAACATCACCGAATTCGGCACCGTAAAAGATGCCGACCAGTTCAAGGCGCTCTACGCCTATTCCCCCTACCATCACGTGAAAGACGGTACGGCCTATCCCGCGATCCTGATGCCCACCGGAGAAAACGATCACCGCGTCAACCCCATGCAATCGCGCAAGATGATCGCACGCCTGCAAGCGGCCAACAGTTCTGGTCACCCCATCCTGCTGCGCACGTCATCCAGCGCCGGCCACGGACTGATTGGCGCCTCCCTCGACGAAGCCGTCGAGCAGAACACCGACGTCTACAGCTTTCTATTTGATCAGCTGGGAATTCAGTTCACGGCCAGACAGTCGAAGTGAAACGAATGCTGTTCAACCCGTAACTGGGTAGTAGCCCAATTTCAAAATCATTTCCGATGTCATCCTGAGCGGCGACAGCCGGGCGAGGGACCTTACGCCCGTCCAACACTGTTGATGCTGTAGATGGGAGTGCCCGTACTTCATGCAGTCGGGCGCTTCTCGCATCAGCACAACCGATGTCCAGGTTTCCTACGGTCCCTCCGGAGCGCTTGCCGCGCTCCTGCAGGATGACATCGGTCGGTGAATCCGGATCTCGACAAGAAAAGAGTCCGGCCCAAGTTGAAGCGCTAATCCCTGCCCGACGGGCTCAACTACTTCTTCGCGCCCACCGCGCCCAGACATTTGCCGTACAGCTCGAGCAGATGCGTGGCATAGTCCTCCGGCTTGGCGGCTGCGCCGCCGCCGCTAAAGCCGACGCCTCCACTGCTGGCGGTCTTACCGTAGCCCGTGGTCATGGCGATGAACTTCATCAGATCGAGTGCAATGTCTTCATTACGGCGTCCAGCGCCTGAGCTTGTGCCGGCGGCTTCGTCCATGATTCCTTCTCCTCTTCCTCGATCAGATATGACGGGTGTCTCATCGTCCTCAAAGTCTTCGTCGTCGAGGTAGTACATGATGCGAAATAACTCCGCCAGCGATGATAGCAGAGGCAAGCAGGCCTCAGGACTGGAGTCTGAGGTCCTAAGTCTGACGCCGAGTGCGCTCCTACCCCAGCCCCATTTTTTCCGCCAGCCGCCGCACCCGCTTGCCGTAAATCGCGCCGTGGATTCCGAGAACCGGGCCGAGCACGAAGTACCACCATCCCGCCAATCCTGGACTCTCGTAAGACAGCGCGAACGACACGGCGCCGACGACCGCCATGATGACGTTCTCCTGAAGCGAATGTTGCGTCAGCATCACTTCGATGGGATTCAGCTCGAGCACGGCGCGCAACTTATAGGCGTGAAAATACATCAAGGCAAAAAGAGCGAAAACCGCCGTGAACCCAGCGGCGTAAATGCGCATGAGCACCGCCGCTTCATGCCATCCGATGCCGCGCGCGATGTCACTGCCGGTCAACTGCGAAAACACGAGAGTAAAAACAAATTTGAGCGGATACACATAGAACAGAACCAGGAACAACAGCACGATATTCAGAAACACCGTGTACGGATCTTCCAACCCAAAGCGCCGCGAAAAGCGGTAGTGCGCCAGCCAGATCATTACCAGTTGCGCGAAACAAACGGCAAAGGGCAGGAACCCGCGCATGGCCGCCATCATTTCCGCGTAATTGCGCGGCACTTCCAAAGACACTACCAGCAGAGTGAGCGCGAAGCCGAATACTACGTCGCAAAAAGCCTCCAGCCGGGTGATCTCCCCGCCCCGCCAGCGAAAGTAGCGCTCGGGCAGCAAGCCGCGACGGTGCTCGGCGGGAAAGCTTTCGAGCGCCGGGGGAACACGGGAATCCGCCGAAGCGGCATGGTCCGGCGAGGCATGGCGTTTGGCCTGGTGGCTCATTGCGTCGGATTTACTTTTTTCACTCGCCGGTTGGCAATAAAGCCAAAGCCGGATTTCTCAGGCCTGCATCTCACCGTTTCACCTCGCCCGTTTTTACTTCGCACATCAATCCCAATAAATTCCCCTCGCTGTCGCGAAAAAACGTCATCCACAAATCATGGTCGGGCATTTTCGCGATCAGGTGCGGCTCATCTTCGAACTGCACGCCTTTCTCTTTCATGGTGGCGTGCGCAGCTCGAAGGTCGGGCACCATAAAATAAAGCACGGAGCTGGGATGGTCGAACTCAGGCTTCTCCGGCCGAGTCAGCATCAGGCGCACTCCCCCGCAGTCGAAAAACGCCAGCCCCGGGCCAGCCTTGAACAGCAGCTTCAGCCCCAGCGCATCCTGATAGAAAGCGGACGCGCGATCCACGTCGTGCGCATTGATGGCAACCTGTCCGAGTCGCGAAATTCCGATTTCTGCCGCCATATCCCTGCCTTCCCTTCCCTGACTCGTTCGCCAGCTTGCTCCGGGATCATATCTCGCGAGGATCGGCTCGGCCTGTGGAAATCCTCCGGAAATCCTCGAACCGTGGCGTGAAGACTGCCGCGGATTTCCGTTGGGTAGTAATCCCGGCAGGGGTACTATGGTCAGGTGAAATAGGCCGCGGGACGCGGGATACTGGTGGGTTAGGATCTCAGTGGAAGTGGGCCGCCCGTGAAAGTGACGAAGCCGAGTCGTTCGCATTCCGGTTAACTCCTTCCTGCGACACGATCTGTAGAGATCGTCATCAAAGCTTGTCAGCGAAGCTTGTCATTAAAGCTCACTCCTGAAGGCTGCTTCGAAATGAAAGGAACTGCATTGCCACGCACGCGCATCGTCGTGATGTTTACCGGCCTGTTGTGGCTGGTGCACGTCGGCGTGGTTGCGGCACTTGGCACCAAAGCTCCCGGTCCCCTGGTGTCAGACGTGATTCAGCTCGCGTTGGGGGCGGTGCTGGTCTACGCCGTGGTCGAGGCCAGCCGCCGTTCCGAGGGAATTGCGCTCTCCTTCTGGCGCCTGACGGCGGTCGCCTACACGTTGTGGATGGTGGCGCAGATTCTTACCGTTTACAACGATCTGGTCCCGACTCCGGCCGTGGGGTGGACCAACAATCTGTTGTTCAGCTTCTGGTTTGTTCCGCTGGCCATGGCGATCTTTCTCGATCCGGACAAAGCGGCCGGCGAGGTGGACACCCTGGTTGCACTCGACTTCGGGCAGGGCGTGCTGGTTTGCGTCGCTGCCTATGTGTATTTCTTCTATCTGCCCAAAGCGGAATCGCCGGGTGAGCTGGCGCACGAGGTTTGGGCTCCTTACTTCGTCGGCTATTGTTTTGTGGCGGGATCTTTTATTTTGCGAGCCGCCATCAGCCGCGTGCGCGACATCCGGGTATTGTTCGGACGCATGGGCATCTTCCTCGCGCTATCCGGAGCCGTGGATGCACTCTACTACTACGGGCCGGGACGCGGTCTGAATACGGGCGCCTGGTTCGATCTTTTGTGGAGCGCCCTGCTGGTGATCCCCGCCATCATGGCGGCTACCTGGAAACAGGCGGAAGCGCCGGAAATTACCCACGAGCCGCCGCGGCGCGAAAAGCGAATCTACAGTGAGATCTTTTATCTGCTGTACCCGCTGCTGGTGCTGTTCATGTCGCTGCGTATTGCGCGCGAGCGCCTGGGATTGGCCGCGATCGTCGTGTTTCTGTCATTCGTGTGTTCGAGCGCGCGCCTGCTGGTCACGCAGAACCGGCTGCTGGTCACCAAAGAAGCGCTGCGCCGCGAAGCTTCGCGCGATGGCCTGACCAGTCTGTGGAACCGCAAAGCAATTCTGGCGATTCTGGAGCGCGATCTGTTGCGCTCCGAGCGCGACCACGAACCCGTCGGCCTGATCATGATCGATGTGGACCACTTCAAAGCCATCAACGACAGTCGCGGTCACGCCGCGGGCGACACGGTTCTGCGCATCATCGCCAGCAGCATTGCCGCAGTGGTCCGCCCGTACGATTCCGTGGGACGCATCGGCGGAGAGGAATTTCTGATCGTCGCGCCCAACTGCGGTCCGACCGAAACCTGGGAACTCGCCGAGCGCGTGCGCAGCCACGTCGCCGGCTGCAGCATCATGGCCGGAGGGACGAATGTGCAAGTCAGTCTGAGCCTGGGCGTAGCCACCGGCCAGACCGCCGCGGAAATTGAGAAACTCCTGCGCGCCGCCGACGTCGCCATGTACCAGGCCAAAAATGCCGGCCGCAACCGCGTCGAGCCCAGCGTCGAACCGAATATGGGCCGCGCCGCCAGCGCCGCCCAAAGCCCATCCGCAGCGCCCAACCGCGACTTCTGGCTGTAAGAGCGTGGGGCGGACCTTCCCTTCGGCAAAATTCGTATCAGGATGTGCCTTCAGGCATACCGTCTCAGCGCGAAGTTTGAAATCGGCTTCAGCCGCTGCGGCCCGTAGGCCGAAACCCAGCGGCTGAAGCCGCTTCTTTCTGAGCCCTTGTCGGCATCGCTGAAGCGATGCCCTGATACGAATCTAGCCGAAGGGAGGGTCCGCCCCTCATGACCATCCTTCATGCCCTCGTGTGGGATTTGTCGCACTGTCCGGGCAACCTGGACGACATGGTTCCTCAACCAAGATGTGAGGCCCTCGATTATGAGCAATGGTGCTCAGACAGTTGGCACGTGAAATGCTACGGTCAGACTGAAGTAGCCGCGGAATCAAGCTTACGAATGGCCTGCGCGCTGATAGTGAAGGAGTTTGCCTGCGGGCAAATTTCAGTTATGGTGAAACGGATTACACTTTTCCGGATCGTTTGTTTCTTCCTCTGCGCTATGTGCGCGGCGTTCTGTCAAAGTGACCGCCCGTCGACATCTTCTAAGTCATCGTCACAATCATCCTTACCCGATGCGCCGTCAGCCTTGGTTCTAAGTCAAGTCCATCCCGTTCAAGAAATTACGTATGAAGCGCACGCTCCGTTGAATGTCGCCGCTGTCGGAATGCCGGTCGCGACCGCCCGTTTTCAGGCCGCCCTTGCTTTCGATGCCGATCAGCACCCGGCTCAGTCAAACTCCAGCGCCTTATTTTTCAGACGCTTATATCCGTCATTGAACAATCCAAATTTGCGTTACCGGCCGTCGGACAACAACACCGTCCTGGGTCGGGCCACCGACGCGGCTTCGCGGGTTCTGCTCACCCGTGACCAGTCAGGCAAGCGCAGGTTCAACTCTACTTATTTCCTCCGGCTGGCGACTGCGGTCGCGGCGGACAGCGCCTCCCGCAAATACCGGGCGCGCTCGAAGACGGCGCCGCTCAGCGATTTCGGTTCCAACGTCGGCAACGACACGGGCATGAATCTTTTACACGAGTTTGGACCCGGCCTGCAGCAGGCCGTGGTCAGCCACCTGCCGAAATTCGTCTCCCGGATTCAAGCGCGCATCCTTCACTAGCATCCTTCCCCCCAAAACGCCGGGTAGCGATCCAGCCGAAAAAAGATTCGTATCAGGGCATCGCTTCAGCGATGCCGTAAGAAGCGCGTCGCGAGATAACGGCTGCATACGGGGTGCTGAACAGGGCATGCCTGAAGGCATGCCCTGTTACGAATCTTGCGCATACGAATCTTCGACGACGAATCCTAACGACCCTTTTGTTCGGTTTTCGTAACAAGTCCGCCCACCCCGTTGAGCCTGCCTGGGTTCAGGGGTAAGATTCTGCCCGATTTCTTCCCTCAGTAACTCCTGTTCGCGAAGGCGTTTTCCGCGAGCGGCCGGACCCCTGTTCGAAACATCGCAGCAATTCTGAACCATCATTCTGAACTCTCGCCAAAAGGAGATTTCCAAATGGCTGTGAAGAAGCTCGAAAGCGAATTACCCGCGTCGCGACAAAGCGTCGCCATGCGGTCGGACCGCAAGGCGCAGATCGATCCCCACAAACTGAAACTGGGCAAGGGGACGGCGCGGCACGATCCGCGCGCCCTGCTGCTCGCCACCTACATGACTCCGGCGCTGCCCGCGCCGCCCGCCACTTTCGATCTCAGCAAGAAGGTCGGATCCGCTTGGGGAATGATGGACAACGACCAGATCGGCGACTGCACCTGCGCTGCCGCCGGACATCTGCTCATGGAGTGGACCGCGAACGCGGGCAAGAAAATGTTCACGCCCACTGACGCGCAGATCGTCGCCGCCTACTCGGCCATCACCGGCTACAACCCCACGACCGGAGCCAACGACAACGGCGCGCAAGAGGTCGATGTGCTGAACTACTGGCGCCAGAGCGGCATCGCCGGCCACAAGATTGGCGCGTATGTGTCGCTCGAACCGGGCAACCACACCCACATCATGGATTCGGTTTACATCTTCGAAGGCTGCTACATCGGATTGCAGTTGCCCATCAGCGCGCAGGCGCAGACGCAGAATCACCAGCCCTGGTCGGTGCCGCCGGGAGGAACCACCGGCAACGGCAAGCCCGGTTCCTGGGGCGGACATGCGGTCCCGGTCGTTGCTTACGACGCGCGCGGGGTCACAGTGGTGACGTGGGGAGCGCTGCAGGGGATGACGTGGACCTTCTGGGAAGCGTATTGCGACGAAGCCTACGCGATTCTAAGCACGGACTATCTGAATGGGAGCGAGAAGGCGCCACAGGGCTTCGACATGGCGCAGTTGCAGGCTGACCTGAAGGATTTGAAATAACACGCAACTTGAAATCTCGCCGGCGTTCCACGGATCGCCGGGATCTTTTTCGATCGAGGAGGTTTGACGTGAGCAACGGTTTTCCCACTAACTTTGCCAGCCGCTCTTTTGTCGGCGTTTCTAAGACGGACAGCTTTCGGGTCGCGGCTCAGAATGAGAACCCCGTGGTTGTTAAGCTGCCGTCCTTCAGCTTTCCCACCGGTCTTTCCCCCACGCCGGGGGCCTTCAGCGGCCACACTCCCGGCCAAACTATCACGACGGCGCTGAGCGCGCCCTGCGACGTGCTGGTCCTGCTGTATACGGAGTACGAAATCATGGCTCTGCTCGACGTCTTCACCGGCAATTCCGCCTGGGACGAGTCCCGACAGAAGACCTGGTATGGGTACGGCCACAATTTCAGCACGTTCAAGCCGATGATCGAGGAGGGCGACGACGCCATCAAGGCGGGCATCCTCGGCTTCCTGTATCCGATGAAAATTGGAAACGTTAACGTTGTGCTCTACAAAAGCGAACTCCATCCCAAAGGCAACGGACTGCAGGTTCCGTTCATCCCGGTGATCAAGCAACTAGCCGGCGAATTGGCGCCGAAGCTGGTCATCAGCACGGGGACGGCGGGGGGAGTCGGCAGCCACATTCAGTGCGGTGACGTGGCCATCACCAGCTCCGCGCGCTTCCATCTGCAGAAAACCTACAGCGGCTCGCTGGCCCAGCTCAACACCCTGAGCAAGAACCAGACCCAGCTGACCAGTTCGCCCACGGTGAACGACCAGTACATCAAGTACGCGGCCCAGAATTTCACCAAACTGTCGCTGCCCGGACTGCAGCAGTGCTACGCGAAGATCGGCACACGCCCGCAGTACTCGTTCCTCAAGAAAAACACCACCGCCCCTTCCATCTACGCGACCAGCATCAACCCAGCTCCTGCACCGCAGCCGATGGATATCGTTTCCGCCGACTTTCTCACCGTGGACGACTCGACCAACAACGAAAAACTGCAGAACGAAGGCATCATGAACGACACCGATGACGCCTTCGCGTTCTTCGCTCTCGGCGAGCTGGGGGCCGGCAAACAGCCGAAATGGCTTTCCGTGCGCAACGCGTCGGAGCCGCAAATCGTCGACCCGGGCCTGGGCCAGCAATCCGACCCGGCGAAAGCGTTGAGCAGCCTGGCCGGCGCCATTTACGGCGTCTACCAGTACTGCACAACGTTGAACAGCGCCTTTGCCTGCTGGGGTGTCATCGCGGGAATGAGCTGAGACCTGCGCAGGGCAGGCCACGAGGAAGGAGCGTGCTCGTTATTTGTATAACCGCAAGAGTTGTACTACCGCAAGGAGTTGTATTACCGCAGCAACAGTCGGCGCCGGCAAGCACGGTCCTGACGAACGCGAGTCAGGCCCGCGGCCACCAGCTCCGTTTCCTTTAGCGTTCGATGAGTATCGTCCGATGAGTATCGTTCGATGAGTATCAGAAGGAGGAAATATGCAGCAGATTCAACTGCCCAACAGCACCCACACGTTGCCGGCTGGGTCAATGCTTCAGCACAAAACCAGCCCCAACCAATGGATTGAAGTCACGCTGGGACTCCCGCGCAAGAAAGCGCTGCCCAGTCTAGCCGTCATGGAAAAGCAGAAACCGCGCGAACGGAAATATATGACGCGCGATCAACTGGAAAGCGAATTTGGATCTTCAACCGACGCCGTGAACAAGATCACGGCCTACGCCAAGGCCCACAACCTGCAAGTCACCCGCAGCGAACCGGGAGCGGCCCGCATGCGCCTGGCCGGCACGGTAAAGGACATCAGCGCGGCTTTCGGTGTATCGCTGTTCGACTACCATAACGACAAGCTGGGCGACTTCCACGCGCACACTGGCCCCGTCTCGATTCCCGAGGAGCTCAAAGGCGCGGTGACCGGAGTCTTCGGTTTCAACAATCACCGTCACCTGCGGCGGGACAAGGCGAAAAAATCGGTCACGGTTTTAACTCCGGCGGCTGCTGGCACCAGCACCTCACGCCGCCAGTCCGGCTTCGAGCCGCAGGAACTGGCGGAGCTCTACAGCTTCCCCACTGCCACTGGGGAAGGCCAGTGCATCGGCCTGCTCGAGTTCGGCGGCGGTGTGGAAGATGAGAGCGTTACCGCTTACTTCAAGAAAATCGGCATTGCGAAGCCCACCGTGATTCCGATTTCCGTCGACGACGTTTCCACCGACCCCGCCTCCGACCCGGACACCACCATGGAGGTCATGCTCGACATTGATGTGGCGGGTGCGATCTGTCCCCAGGCCACGATTGCCGTCTACTTCTCCACCTTCGACGAGAAGGGGCTGGTTGACGCGATCAGCGCGGTCATTGCCGACCAGACCCATGACCCGTCGGTGGTTTCCATCAGCTATGGATGGGATGAGAACCAGCCGTTTCAAAACTCCATCCCGTGGACTCCGGCGGCCATCGACCACATCGGCGAAAGTTTCCTGGCGGCCGCGCAACTGGGCATCACAGTTTGCGTTTCCACCGGGGATGACGGATCGGAGGCGCAGGTCCAGGACGGCCGGGCACATGTGAATTACCCGGCGACCGATCCAAGTGTGCTGGCAGTCGGCGGCACCACTCTGCACAAGACGGCCGGCAAGGTACCCGCAATCGCCGCCGAGACGGTTTGGAATGATGGTCCTGGTGACGGCACCGGCGGCGGCATCAGCGACTACAT
The DNA here is from genome assembly GCA_049517555.1 of Candidatus Sulfotelmatobacter sp. Lineage (GTDB taxonomy): Bacteria > Acidobacteriota > Terriglobia > Terriglobales > Acidobacteriaceae > Sulfotelmatobacter. The sequence goes on from JBEKRY010000018.1 coordinate 33,073, forward strand.
TCCCGTTCCCTCCTGGCAGAAAGGAATTGTCCCGCCGTCGATTAATCCGGGCAACTTTCATGGCCGTGGAATTCCTGACGTGGCCGCCAACGCTGATCCAGACACGGGCTACCTGACGTGTTCCGGAGGCAAGTTCAGCACGGTGGGAGGAACCAGCGCGGCCGCGCCACTCTGGGGCGCGCTCATCGCGCGATGCAACCAGCAACTCAACGCCCGGGTGGGGAACTTCAATGCCTTGCTGTATTCGAGCATCGGACCGAGCAAGGTATTGAATGACATCACCCAGGGCAACAACGACACCGACGGGTTGCTCGACGGCAACTTCGCGGCGGGACCGGGCTGGGATGCCTGCACCGGCTGGGGCACTCCCAACGGCGCAAAGCTGCTGGCGGCGTTGAAATAGTTGCAGGCAAACGTGGCCGGCAAACGTCTTGCAGGTTGAAGTCAAGACTATTCACGTCAGAATTGGAGGACTCGTTGGGCGCTCTCACGATCGCGTTTGACATCACGATTGTGGGAGCGCTCGCGCTTCCGTGGGTGTTCCTCGTCATCCACCTGTTCTTTTCCGAAGGCGAGAATCATGTGAAGCACGCTCTGGACTGGGTGAACCACCACCAGGCGCAGATACCGGCGGGGATTCTGTTGTTCGCCATGACATACACGTTGGGCTCGGCCGTGTCGCGCATTGCGCAGGATTTTTTCAACGACGACGATATTTACATCGAGTTTGCTGGAAAGCCATATGGGCACCTGCTCCGCTGGCCCGTTACCGAGGACCGAATCCGCGCCCATGTCTATTGCGACCCTCCCCCGAAAAATCCGCCGACCGAAAATTCTCAGGAGGCAGATTCTGGATTGGCCAGAGAAATATGGGACCCCGCATTGGCCGGAGAAATGGCGGAGGATGATCGGCAAGGTCTGGTGCCTAAAGTTCCTTCGGGAACGGATTCTGCAATGGCCAGTGAGATGCAGGGTTTGAAGGGCTACGGATCAGTTTGCCAGTATTTCATGGCGGGTTGGATCCCAAAGCCGAAGGATGGGGACAACCCGGCCCGGTTTGTGAAAATCATGGCGCACGTTTTCGGGCTCCAGGAAAACACCTTGATGGACAAGGGAGACTACTCCGCGCGCCTCCGCCAGTTACATGACCAGATCATGGTATTGCGGGGCGCGGCGTTCAATGGCCTGATCGCGTTTTCGCTTTGCCTGTTTGCCTGGGGGTCGATCCTTACCCGCAGACCTGCGCCTGGCGATAAAGCTCGCTCCCGCAACGAGGCTGGCTCTCGCGACAAATCCGCCCCCGGCGACAAACCGCGCCCCTGGGGGCGCTGGACTTTCGCGGTAGCGGCCAATGTTTTCGCAATTCTCTTAACTGCCCTGGCGCTGATCGCCGGGCATCACCATCTCGCGAACGATCATCTCCGGTTTCCTCCCGATCCGCCGTACTTGGAGTTCACTCTGGTGCTCCTCGCAATCGCTGGGATGCGGTTGTTGTGGTTTGCGTTGCCGAGGTCGCTCGATACTCGCGAACCTAAAGCAGAGCAGGCAGGCGATGCCGCACGTTGCCTTTTCTGTTCCTCCACCGCAGAACTTGAGGTAAAGAACTGGGGACCGCTGGTCGCGCTTTCTTTCATTCTCACCCTCGCTGCCTTTCTAGGGTGGTGGTCCACGGAAGTGATCTACCGCGATCAGGTGGTCTACTCCTACGATTCTCAGTTCTCCGGCGCGCAGGGGTCGGCCAAGGTAAGAAAGTAGACGATCTCGCATTGAGGAGCCGTCTACGCTTCGAATCCTACCTGGCAGACGCGGCCGACGATGTAGTCGGCGGCGCGTTTGTTCTCTTCCATGGCGATAACTTCAATGGGCGAAGAGTGGTTGTGGGGACGCAAGACTAGATGATTCCCTGCCACTTCGACGTATCGGACCACGCAAGTATCGTTTTTCAGAACAGCGTACATATTGAATTCGCCTTTGCGATATGGCCGGAGTGCGTTGTAATGGCGGTCGATCAGCAGGGTGGCTCCGGGCATGAGGCGAGGATACATGGTCATGGCTTCCTGGACATCGGACCGGGCACCGAGTCGGGGATCGAGTTGGGGATCGAGCCGGGTGTCGAGTCGGGCGTCGAGCCGACTGTCGAGTCTGATGAGTACGAAACGCTGCCAGCTGGAGCGATCGCCTTCGGTATCGGCTTTCAGCTTGTGCAGAAAGCTTTTCTTGAACTTGAGAATTTCTTTGACGCGCATGCTGGTGATAAGAGGCTGGGTAGCAGCGATGGAAGCGTCGGTGAGCACAACATTTTCAAATTCGTCGTCGCTGGGGGGCAGGATGGAGGCGCGCTTGTTGACTTCGGCGGGATCGAGCAGGTCGAGCACGGAAAGATGCTGCACGGAGAGTACTTTGTCCATGCCTTCGAGGCTGAGGCCGCGCTTGCGGTTGAGGAAGTTGGAGATGTGGGCTTGTTGGAATCCGGTCTGCTGGGCGAGGAGCAGGCCGCTGAGTTCGCCTGCCTCGATGCGCTCCCAAAGCACTTTGCGGAGATTATCTTGCAGGATTTTGAACTTCATGGCGGCGAGTATAGCGAAAATCCCCACTTCTCGCGCAAAGAACGCGCGAGAAATGGGGCACCCGGTTCGGAATGACAATTGAACTGAGGCGCGAGAAGATTTCCACAGGCCGCGTTGGTGTATCCAACCTACGATCGCCGCATTATAGGGGCCCATATGCTCTCTGGTAGAAGTCAAACAGATAACTCGAACTCGAATGAAGAGAAGGACTTCGGCGAATTTCGCAGGAAGGTGAAGTCGGCTGAAGTGTTATCGGCTTCCATGGAACACCTGCTGTTGTCACTCGGCTTCACGGGGCGGGTGAGCGTGGTGATGCAAAACGGACGAGTGCTCAAGTCGGGATACGAGGAAGGCTACTTCCACCAGCGGCATGGCAGGCGGGGAGACGACGAGAGCGCGCGTTAGGCGCGAAAGTGGAGGGACGGAGCGGCGAACAGAAGTGGTCCGAATCATTTTGGTCGGGCGGCGATGGGGATTTTTCTAGAACTCCATAAAACGAAATAGCTCAAGCAGGTCGTCGTAAGAGAAACGAGCCCTGCGTTCGGTTTCCGCGAGTTGGCGGAAATCGGCGCAGGGCTTTTTCTGTTTTGGACTGACTGGGTTTGCGGCATCCGCGCTGGTGAGACCAGGCAGCACGGGCGGGCGAAGAACTTCCAATTCGAAACATTCGGAGGAGTGATGAAAAACGAGCACAGCGGCAAAGATAAAAACAAGAACGAAGTCGGCGTGGAATTGAAGTACTGCGAGCACTGCGGCGGGTTGTGGGTGCGGGAGCGTGGCGCGGGAATCGTCTACTGCGAGAAGTGTCAGCCCATGGTGGCGGATTTGCCGGCTCCGAAGAAGAAGCCGCAGAGAATTGCGCTTCCGATTCGGCCCCACACTGCGATCGAGGAATACGGGTTTGAAGTCGATGAAGAGGGCCTAGACGACTTTGAAGCTGCCGGCGGTGCGGCATGAGAGAAGTGATTGCAGGAATCGCGATCGGAGCGGTGCGGGTGGAAATCGAGGCGAGCGCTGAATTTCCCGGGCCGCCGCGACAGCCGGAGGAGAAACCAGCGGTGCAGGACTTGCCTGCGCATCAGTTTCCGGCGCGAAGGGCGCAGACACCCGGGGAGACTGAAGAACCGGAGTCAACAGCGGCGATGCCGGCCTTGCCGGCTGCGGACGAGGAGCAGACGGGCGTTCCGGGTGCTCCGTCGTTCGAGTCGCGCCAAGAACGGGAGGATCGCGACCGGGCGCGGCGGATCTATCGGGGACGGACGGTCGCGATGTTGAGGCGCTATCTGCGTTACTCGATCGAAGCGGGGCGGCTGCCGTCGCTGCTGGGATCGGAATTCTTCCGGGCGAAGGTGACGGCGTATACGGTTGTCACGTTTGAGGATCGGGTGATCTTCGTGCATGACATGGAGACCTGTCTGGACCGGCTGGATGGATTTTCGCGGCAAATCATTGCGCGGCATATTTTGCAGGAGCATGACCAGGCAGCCACTGGCAGGCTGCTGGGCTGCACGGAGCGAACGGTGCGAACTTATGTTCCGGTCGTATTGGACCTGTTTAGCGAGATTTTGCTGGAAGTGGGGCTCATGGAGAGGCTCGACTCGATTCCGAAAAATTCTTGTCAAGGGGGTGAAAACGACCAAATCGCTGCAAGTGATTGCGAAGAAGGGAAATATAAATTTTAAAAATTTTCCGGTTTACCCTTCGCGATTTGCTATTCTGGATATAGAGAGTAAGAAAAAAACAAACTCTTAGCAGAGGGCGCGCCTTTCGGGTCGCGCCCTCGGTGTTTTTGGGGAAAATTTGAAACTGTACGGGGATCGAGCATGGGATGATCAAAAAGAAAGCAACGAGCAAGAAGGCAAAGAAGAAAGCTGCCAAGAAAAAAACGCGGAAGGGCAAGGCAGAACTGAATCTCAAGGAAATTCGGAAGGAACTGGCGCAGATGGTAGGGTTGGAAGCCACGACTATGACACAGGCGGTGATCGACGAGGGCAAGAAGGGACAGCTGGCGACGGTGAAATATTTGTTTGAGATGGCGGAGATCTATCCGGAGTCGACGGATGGGAGCCAGGCTACGGTGGACGAAGACTGTCTGGCGAGGACTTTGCTGCACCGGTTGAATCTTCCCGAGGAGCCGATCGCGCGGGATGAGGAAGACGATCACGTGGAAGCGGCGATTCCGCAGAAAGTTGCTGCGGAGAGCGCCGAGGGAAAAACCGGCGGCACGGAGTCGGTGGACGGGAGCAAGAATCCGGTGCTGGGGTGAGTACGAGGGGAGATGAGCCCCGCCCACTTCTCGCGCAAAGAGCGCGCGAGAAATGGGGCACCCAGATCACGAAGTCGCTGTGGTGGTGGGAACGATTACCGTAGAATGAGGCGAGGGCGTGAGACGAATCGAAAGTCAAAATCCCCTCCCTTCGACAAGCTCGGGGCAGGCTTTCTCGCAAAGGACGCGAGAAATGGGGCACCCAGCGCGAAGAGAAGCGGCGGTGTCGGTTTGGGTTGCGGAGAAATCGAAAGTCAAAAGCCCCACCCCTCCGGCTAGCTCAGGGCAAGCTCTGTCGCAAAGAACGCGACAAGGGTGGGGCACCCCGAAGAAGGCTTATAGGACAGGGATGGATATTACATGGTTGACCGACCGGATCGCGGTCGGGGGCGGGATCTGGAACTCGGACAACATGGCGAAGGTGGCGGGGGCGGGGATCACGCACATCATCGACATGCAGATCGAGTTTGATGATACGGAACTGGGATTGGAGCACGGTGTCGAGGTGCTGTGGAATCCGACGGACGACGATTTCGAGGCGAAGCCGGCGGAGTTGTTTCGGCGCGGAGTGGATTTTGCGCTGGCAGCGTTGGAGGGAACGGATGCGAAGGTGTTCATCCATTGTGCGGCGGGCGTGCATCGGGCGCCGATGATGGCGTTGGCGCTCTTGGGGTCAATGGGATGGACGCTGGAGGACGCGATGCATTTGATTGAGGGGCGGCGCGCGGTGGCGGATTTTGCCGAGGTGTATGTGCGGAGTGTGGAGGAGTTTTTGGGAGTGGGGTAAAGGTGTAGGCATGTTTTGGCCATCGGGGAACAGCAGGTCCCTCCACTACGCTTGCTCTTCCCTGCGGGAAGAGCAAGCTCCGGTCGGGATGACAATGCGATCGAGTAAGTGCCATGACGCGTGACTGTTAGATGAGTGGATCTGGGAAACGGGAGCCCTGGCGGGCCCCTTTCATTTTTGGGGACGAAGGTTTCGTAGCGCTGGAACGAGCAGCGGACAGGAGTGTCCGCTCCACATTGGAATTGGCCACAACATTGGATTGAGATGGAGGAGACGATGTTTGACGCGGGCCGCCGCCCTATGGGGCGGCTTTTTTATTGGGTGCTGACGGTGGCGATTGCGGCTTCGGGCTTCCGGCTTTCGGCTTTCGGAGCGGAGCCGGGTCCGCAGAGTGGGCCCGCGACGACCACGGTTGCGGACACGGTTTATTTGGCGGACGGAACTACGGCTTCGGGGACGTTGATCATCACATGGCCGGCGTTTGTGACGGCGAGTGGGACGGCGGTGGCGGGAGGGGTGACGCAGGTGACGCTGGGCGCGAATGGGGCGCTCAGCGTGGCGTTGGTGCCGAACGTGGGAGCGACTCCGGCGGGAATGTATTACACGGTCGTGTTTCAGTTGGGGCCGGACGAGGTGAAGACGGAGTACTGGCTGGTGCCGACGACTTCTCCGGTGAACCTGGCGGGAGTGCAGACGACGCCGGGAGATGGGACGGCGGGGCAACCGGTTTCAATGCAGTACGTGAATACGCAACTGGCGGGGGTGGTGCAGCTGAGCGGGAGCCAGACGGTCACGGGGGTCAAGTCCTTCACTGTTTCGCCGAATGTGCCGACGCCGGTGAACACGGGGGACGTAGCGAGTAAGGGATATGTAGACACGTCGGTCGAGAATGTGGGAGCGGGGAATTATTTGCCGACCGTCGGTGGGACGATGACGGGGCCGATTACTTTGCCGGGAAATCCGGTGGCGGCTTTGCAGGCTTCGACCAAGCAGTATGTGGACACGGGGCTG
>JBEKRY010000019.1:0-35516 GCA_049517555.1 Candidatus Sulfotelmatobacter sp.
AGCAGTCCAGCCAGTGCAGAACCCGTGGCGCCGCATCCTACAATTGCCACGCGCCCGGCTGCCAGCTTGCGCTGGCCTTCCACGCCGATGCCGGGAAACAGAATCTGCCGCGAGTAGCGTTCGTCGGAATCGTCTACGACGGCCACCAGCCGCGGATTCCCAGATTCTCCCATGGGTTTTGCTTCTTGTGCCAAAGAGGTCACCAGTCGAACGCCGCAAAACCTTTATTATAAGTGGCGAGCTTGCCGGAACGATTCATACAACATGAGCCGGGCGCTTTCCATCGAAGTCAATGACGCCCGGACCCAAGGACACTTGTTTGCCGAAACGGTACGCGACACTTCAGACCGCGATGATCCTGCTGTGCTCGGCGGCCCTGTTGTCGGCGCCAGGATCGATGGCGCAGGAGTCCGGATCGGCGCAGACCAACCGCCCAGCAGCCGTGCAGAATCCGCCACTGACTCCACCCGAAGCGAAGCCCGCGCCTCCGGCGCAGCAGGAAACGCAAACGCCCTCTGCGGCGGCTGGGATATCCGCGGCGTTGTCCTCCTACGAAGGCAAGGTCGTGCGTTCGATTGAGCTACCGGGTGTGGCGGACCGCGATCGCGAGCACATTCTGCAATTGCTCCCGCAGAAAACCGGAGAGCCCCTCGATCGCACCCGCATCCGCGACAGCATTCGCGCGCTCTATGCCACCGGCCTTTTTTCCGACATCCAGGCGGAAGTGGCGCCGTCGGGCGACGGCGTTATTCTGGGCTTTCCCACCTCGGCGAATTTCTTCGTGGGCGGGGTTGACGTGGAGGGTGCTCCCGCGCGCCCCAACCCGAACCAGATTGTCAATGCTTCGAAATTTCAGCTGGGCGAACTTTATACCCAGGAGAAGCTCGACCGTGCGCTCGAGAACATTCGCCGACTCATGCAGGAGGGCGGCTATTACCGGGCGAGAGTCACGGCCGAGAGCACGGCGAACCCGGCTACGCAGCAGGTCGACATCCTCTTTCACATCGTTCGCGGCGAGCAGGCGCACGTCGGTGAAGTGAAAGTTACCGGCACGTCCAGCCTTTCGTCGGCGGAAGTGCAGAAAATCGCACACATGAATCCTGGAGACCGCATTACCTCCGCGCGGGTGAGCGGCTCGCTGCAGCGGCTGCGCAAGCGATTTCAGAAACAGAAACGCGCCCTGGCGCAGGTTTCCATTGCCGACCAGCCCTATCACGCCGAAACCAATGCCGTGGACTTCACTTACCAGATCGATCCTGGCCCTGTAGTGGTCATTTACGCCCGGGGATACAGCATCGGCCGCGGCGTCTTGAAAAGACAAGTCCCGGTCTATGAAGAAAACGCCGTGGATGACGATCTGTTGAATGAAGGGAAGCGGAACCTGCTCGACTACCTCCAGACGCGCGGCCGCTTCGACGCCAAGGTCGAAATTCAGAAGGAAAGCGATCCCAATACCTTGCGAGTGATCTACCAGATCGACCCCGGTCCAATCCATAAGCTCGTCCTGGTGGAGATTACCGGCAACAAGGATTTTCTGGATACGAAGAAACTGCGGTCCTACCTGCAGATTGAGCCCGCCGGAACGTTTGACAGCCACGGGCGCTATAGCGAAGCCCTGCTCAAGAGTGATGTGTCTACTCTCGAAAGCCTCTACCGCTCGAGCGGCTTCCGTGACGTGAAGATCCAGACCAAAGTGGACGACAACTACCGCGGGTCGAGCAACAAACTTGCGGTCCACATTTCTATCGAAGAGGGAATCCGCACGCTGGTTGGCGAATTGCATGTTGTGGGCTTCGAGAAGGTTACCGCCAAACAGCTTCCCGAACTGAGCACGCGGGCGGGAGAGCCTTATTCCGAACAGGACCTGGCCAACGACCGGGAAAGAATTCTCAGTTATTACTTCGATCATGGCTTTCCCAACGCGTCGCTCGAAATCGCGACCAAGCCCTCGACGAATCAGCCCAATCGCGAAGACGTAACCTACACCATTCAGGAAGGCGAACTGTTCACGGTGAATCGCGTGATGGTGGCCGGCATGGAACATACGCGCCATCACGTCGTGCAACGGGAATTGCGTGTGCACGAGAAAGAACCGCTCAGCCAGCGGGATCTGCTCGATACTCAGACCCGGCTCTATGATCTGGGAATCTTCAGCCAGGTGGATACGGCGGTGCAAAACCCGGACGGAACCAATCCGCAGAAAAATGTTCTGGTACAGGTGCAAGAGGCCAAGCGTTACACCTTCACTTACGGAGTTGGATTGGAGTTCGAGACCGGATTGCCCGCGGGAAGCACGGAACCGCAAGGTTCCTGGGGAATCAGTCCCAGAGTCGAGTTCGATGTGACCCGGCTGAACGTTCGCGGGCTCAACCAAACCCTTACCTTCCAGTCTCACGTCGGAAAACTACAGCAGCGCGGCCTGATCAGCTATGCCGTCCCCAAGCTGTTCAACAACGATAAGTTCAAGCTGATCTATACGATTTTCTACGACAACAGTCTGGACGTGGCCACATTCACCTCGCAGCGACTGGAAGGCAAGATCGACGTGCGGCAGCAGATCGGAAACTCCGGCGTTGATCCTGGAAGCCGGCGGGGTGCCAATTCGATTACTTATCGGTGGGATTTCCGTCTGGTGAAAGCCGGACACTTCGCGGAGGGCTTCTCTCCCGGCCAAATTGCGATTCTCTCTCTTCCGGCCCGCGTAGCAGGTCCCGGCTTTACCTTTATCCACGACCGCCGGGACAATCCCCTGGAGAGTACGAAAGGAAGCTACTTCACGCTGGACGGGTTTGTTTCTTCCAGCTACTTCGGGTCAGAAGCCGACTTCGGCCGCGCCCTGGGGCAGTATTCCACTTATTACGCCTTCGGCGGCCACGGCAAGGCCGGACATCAGTTCGTGTTTGCGCGCTCGACCAGCATTGGCGTGCAGCAGCCGTTTAATGGCACGAAGATTCTGCCGCCCGGTTCTTGTCCGCTGAACGCCGCCGGCGAGCCCACGTGTACCGACATCACCACCATTCCGCTGCCCGAACAATTCTTTGCGGGCGGGGGCAACTCTCATCGCGGATTCGGGTTGAATCAAGCAGGACCACGCGACCCGGACTCCGGTTTTCCCGTGGGGGGTACGGCGCTGTTCGTCAACAATTCCGAACTGCGACTGCCTCCGCTCACGCTGCCCTACCTGGGGGAAGGATTCGGTTTTGCCATCTTCGAGGATATGGGCAACGTTTTTACTGCGCCGCACGACATGTTGAAGGGCCTGCTGCGCTGGCATCAGGACAATCCCGCTCAATGCCTGTCCGGTGGTACAACGAACCTCTCGTGCTATACCCAGTTCAACAACTCAGGATATGATTACACCTCGCACGCGGTCGGACTCGGCATACGTTACAAAACTCCAATCGGCCCCTTACGCTTTGATTTCGGGTACAATTTGAATCCGACCAGATACTTTCAGACATTTACATATCCGCAGCAGTTCGGGTTGCAAACAGGTTCTTATCTGGAGACCCAGCGGCTTCGCCACTTCAACGTATTTTTCAGCATAGGCCAGCCATTCTGATGGATAAACTTCATACGAACGGGATGAACCCTCGACAGTCGACCGCTCGACAGTCGACCGCGCGGCACTCGAACGTCGAGACGACGAACACGAAGCAGAGAACCGTCGCAGCACTCGCCGTCGTCATCGTCCTGTTCGTGAGCGCCCTGATGGTGCCGTCGGCCCGCGCCGGCGAGGTGGTGGACCGCATCGTAGCCACAGTCAATGGGCACATTATTCTGCAAAGCGACTGGGACGAAGCTCTCTGCTATGAAGCGCTCCTGAATGGCCGCCCGCTCAACCAGTTCACCGATGACGATCGCAAAGCTGTGTTGGACCGTTTGATTGACCAGGAACTGTTGGGCGAGCAGATGAAGTCCGCTTCTTTCCAGCATGCATCGGAGTCAGAAGCAGCCGCGCGTCTGGCCGAAGCACGCAAACAATATCCGGAGGCCGCGACCGATGAGGGCTGGCACGCCGTGCTGGGCCGGTTCGGACTGGCGGAAAAAGATCTGGTCGCGCATGTGCAGCAGCAGATCGACCTCATGCGTTTGGTCGATGCCCGCCTTCGTCCCGCGGTGCAAATCGATTCCAAGACCATCGAAGCCTATTACCGCGAGAAATTCGTTCCCCAGCTCAAACAATCGGGCGCCGGGGAAGTTCCCCTGGCCGATGTCTCTGCCAGAATCCGCGAGTTGCTCACGCAGGAGAAGGTTAACGAGCTCATGATTTCATGGCTTCAGTCCCTGCGTTCGGAGAGTAAAGTCAGCGTGCCCGGCCCAGCCGGGTACTCCGGGGAGGGAGTGCAGACGCGGTGAGCGCCCCCGCTCCCGCCGCCAGGCCGCGACGCTGGTGGAAATATGTGCTCCTCGCCACTGGCCTGGGCGTCGTCGCCGTGCTCTTCGGGCTCTGGTATATCACCACCGATTCCTTTCAGAACTACGTCCGCCAGCGGATGGTCGCCGAGGTCGAACGCATTACCGGTGGACGCGCCGAAGTTGGCAGCTTCCACGTCGTCCCGTTCCACTTGCAGGTGGAAGTGCGGAACATCACCGTGCACGGCAAAGAAGCCGCCACCGATATTCCCTGGATTCATGCCGACAGCCTGCTCGCACAAGTAAAAGTAATTTCGTTTCTGCGCACCGAGTTCGGCTTCCACTCTTTGACTCTGGAACATCCCGTCGTTCACATCGCGATTGGGCCTGACGGCGCGACCAACGTTCCCGCGCCCCGTCCCGAGTCGCTGGACACGACTGCGGAGAACGCTTCGATCCGAAAGCTATTTGCACTGTCCATCAATCATCTGTCAGTGCGCAACGGCGAACTGCAGTGGGCGAACCGAAAAATTCCCCTCGACCTGGACGTTCATGACACCAACTTGCAAATGGATTACTCGTTCCTCCGCGGCCGCTATGAGAGCCATCTCAGCCTCGGTAAGGTCGACACTGCATTTCAGGACTTCCGTCCCTTCGCCTGGATGACCACGGTCGAGTTCAGCCTGAGTACGACCTTCATCGACATCAAGTCGCTGCAGTGGAATTCCGGCCGCTCGTCTCTACAGGCCAGCGGACGCATCACCGATTTTCACCATCCCCGGCTGGACGCGGTCTACGACGCACACCTCGATCTCCAGGAAGCCGCCGCGATTGCCCGCCGCCGCGATCTGCGCGCCGGTGTTGCCGACTTCAAAGGCAGCGGCCATTGGCTGATCGATGAAGCTTTGCTGAATAGTGCAGTCCGGACGAACGAGGAGTTGCCGAATACGGGCGAGTTCGTTGCCTCCGGCGTCATGGCAGTGCGCGATCTGAACTGGCGCGACGATCGCTTGGCGCTGGGCAAGGCCAGCGCAACTTCGGATTACGCGATTACCGATCAACAGATCAAACTGTCGAAGCTGCAAGCCAAATTCTTGAGTGGCAGTGTCACGGGTGACGCTCAGATCGACAACTGGCTGCGCAGCATCCCGCCCCTGCCGCCGGGAAAAGTGAGGAAAGGTTCGGAAAATCTTCCTCAGATCAGCGCGGCTCGCCCACCGGTCAAAAAGGGCGAGAGAGCGAAGTTCCCGGGGGTTCAAAGCGGTGCGGCGCATCTTCGTGTGCGAGATATTTCTGCCGCGGAGCTGGCCGTAGCGCTCGACGTTCCCGCCCACCCGCTCCGCCATTTCCATCCGTCAGGATTGGCCAATGGCACCGTAGACGCGACCTGGAGAGGATCGTACACAAACAGCGAGATCGCCTTCGCTCTCGACGTCAGCCCGCCTTCGCGTCCCGCAGCGGGCGAATTGCCGGTCACAGCCCACATGCAAGGTAAGTATTTCGCCACAAGCGATTCCCTCGAACTGGCTCAGTTCAACCTGTCAACTCCTGCGTCGCGAGTGCAGGCGTCCGGTGTTCTGGGAGTGTCCTCTACGCTGCACCTTTCCATTTCGACTTCCAACCCGGAAGAGTGGCAGCCTCTGGTCACAATGGTGGGTGGGCCCGCGAATCTGCCGTTCCAGGTGGACGGCAACGCCACGTTCAACGGCGTCGCCGGAGGCACGTTCTCCGCGCCAACCCTGTCCGGAACACTGGCAGTGCAGGATTTTGAATTCACTCTGCCGGCAACTTCGCGCACTCCGGAGCAGCAAGTCCACTGGGATTCCCTCTCCGCGAACATTCAACTGTCTCCGCATGAGATTGCTCTGCATAACGGAACCCTGCGGCGAGATGAAACCAGCGCCGACTTCGATGTCAGCGCCACTCTGCAAAAAGGAGAGCTCACCGAAGACACTCCCTTCGCCGGGCACGTCAACTTGCACAATGTCGATGTCGCTTCGACCGCGGTGTTGGCCGGCCTCGACTATCCGGTTTCAGGGACGGCGGACGTTTCTGTTCAGATCGCGGGAACGCGTGCGCATCCCCTGGCGCAGGGGCACATTCATGCCGCGCATGCCGCGGCCTATGGGGAAGCGATCGAGCAGTTCGACGCCGATCTGCATCTGGCCGGCAACGAAACTGCGCTGAATAATATTCACGCCACCCATCAGGACGCCGTTATTTCCGGCAGTGCCGCGTATACACCCGCGACCCGCAGTTTCCACCTCGACCTTCAGGGAAGCAATTTCGACTTGTTGCGGGTGCATCAGATTCAGCTCAAACCTTTGCTGATCGAGGGACGCGCCGACTTCAGCGTCCAGGGATCCGGCTCTCTCGATGCTCCGGTCGTCAATGCCGCCGTTCACATCCGCGACCTCACGCTCGACCACGAACTCTCCGGCAAACTCGAGCTCGACGCCTCCACGAAAAACGGCGAACTCAGCCTGAGCGGGCACTCCGATTTTCCCAAAGGCGCGATCACAGTTGCGGGCAAGGTCTCCATGCACGGCGATTATCCCGCAACCATTACCGCTCAGACGGATCATGTTGATCTCGACGCCCTGTGGCGCGCCTACCTCGGCCAGGAGCTTACCGGACACTCCGCGGTGAGCGGCACGGTCACGCTGGAGGGGCCGCTGCGTTATCCGCGCAAATGGACGCTGAAGGGAAGCGCGACCGACCTTGCGCTCGATGTGGAATACGCCAAGTTGCACAACCAAGGCCCGGTGCAGTTCACCTTTGCCAACCAGACGGCTCACATCGAATCGACCCACCTCGTGGGCGAAGGAACCGACGTCGTCCTGCACGGTGACATTTCATGGGCCGGGACTCAGGAACTTAACATGGCGGCCAACGGTCAACTCGACCTCAAACTGCTCGCCAGCCTGGACCCGAATCTCACGGCTTCCGGTCTGATGACAGTCCATTTGACCCTGGGAGGCACGCTGGACCTGCCGATTCCGCAAGGCAACATCGAGATTAAGAACGGAGCCGCCAATTATGCGGGGCTGCCCAGCGGCCTGAGTGAGATGAACGGTTCGCTGGCGTTTACGCGCGACAGCATTCATATCGCGCAACTCACGGCTCGCACTGGCGGAGGCACGCTCGACCTGAAAGGTGACGCTACCAACTACAACCACCAGCTTAGTTTCAACGTCACCGCTATCGGGAAGGATGTGCGCCTGCGCTATCCCCCGGGAGTGAGCTCAACGGCGACCACCGAATTGCACTGGGTGGGCACTCGCTCGGCTTCGACGATCTCCGGCGACATTCTGGTCACCAAGCTGGCGGTCACCCCCGGCTTCGATTTCGGCTCATACCTCGAGCGCAGCCGCCAGTCAGCCGCAATCGCACCCGCGAATTCACCACTTTACAACGTCAAGCTCGATGTAGCCGTGCACACCGCGCCCGAGCTGCAGATGAAGACCGCCGTCGCTCGACTGTCGGGCGATGCCAATCTGCGGGTGCGAGGGTCGGTGGCTCGTCCCAGCGTGCTCGGCCGCGCCGACATCCTGGAAGGCGACGCCAACTTCAATGGCATCAAGTTCCGGCTGGAGCGCGGCGATATCACCTTCGCCAATCCGGTTGCGATCGAACCTCAGGTCAATCTCCAGGCCACTACCCATGTTCGCAACTATGATCTCGACATCACGGTTACGGGTACGCCCGAACGTCTCAACGTGAACTATCGCTCTGAACCGCCTCTTCCCAAATCCGACATCATCGCGCTGCTGGCTCTGGGCCGTACCAGCCAGGAATCGGAACAGTTGCAGCAGCAGTCCGGTCAGACCGTATTCACCGACGAAGCCTCGAATCTGATCATCAATCAAGCCATAAACTCCACGGTCAGCAGCCGCATGCAAAAGGTTTTCGGAGTCAGCCGGATCAAGATCGATCCCCAGGGCCTGAGCACGGAAACCAACCCCACCGCGCGCGGCCCGCAGGTGACCATTGAGCAGCAGTTCGCCAATAATCTAACGCTCAGCTACAGCACCAACGTCTCGCAAAGTTCGCAACAGATTATTCAGGGCGAATACTACATTAATCGCAATGTCTCGATCGTGGGCACGCGAGATCAGAACGGCGTGATCAGCTTCGACGTCCGTGTGCGGCACCGCAGGAAATAGAATTAATTTCGCCGCTTTCAGATTCCCGACGCTCAACTGATCTTCAAGTATTGGTTTCAGCATGACTTCCTCTGCCGACAGCTCTGGATTCTCAGCCCTTCGCCAGCGCATGGTCGAGTCTCAACTGCGCGCCCGCGGCATCGCCGACGAGCGCGTGCTCGACGCCATCTCGCGAGTACCGCGCCACGAATTCGCTCCGGCTAACTATCGCGATCAGGCCTACGAAGATCATCCTCTGCCCATCGGCGAAGGCCAGACCATCTCGCAGCCTTATATCGTGGCGCTCATGCTGGAAGCGCTGAAGCTTTCGCCCGCTGACCGCGTACTTGAAGTCGGCACCGGCTCGGGCTACGTGACGGCATTGCTTGCCGAACTGGCAGCGCAGGTTTTTTCGGTGGAGCGCCATGCCACTCTGGCCGACCCGGCCCGCGAGTTGCTCGCTCGGATGGGTTACGCCAATGTTAGGGTCCTTGTGGGCGACGGAAGTCAAGGACTTGCAGAACACGCGCCCTACGACGCCATCATCGTTTCTGCCGGGGCGTTGGAATTGCCGCCCGAGCTCGTCGCGCAACTGGCCGAAGGCGGACGTATGATTATTCCAGTGGGACTTCCGGCTTCGCAGCAGTTGCATTTGATCCGAATGGAAAAGGGCCAGCCACGAATCACGCTGCGCGAGCTCTGCCGGTTCGTACCGCTGATTTCAGAAGATGGCTTGGCATGCTGACCAAAGCAACAGCTTAGCCGAAGGGGCCGATGCGCTGTCCGCCAGTGCGCCCTTCGCTCGGGACGGCCGCTGAGTGCATTACAATCACCTCGTGCCCGTCCTCCGCAACCTGCGCGTCACGCTTGAGATGATCAAGTGGGAACACTCCGTCTTCGCGCTCCCCTTCGCGCTCTGTGGGGCCATGCTCGCGGCCGGAGGATTCCCGTCACTGCATCAGTTGTTGTGGATCATCGTGGCCATGGTCGCGGCGCGTTCTGCCGCCATGGCATTCAACCGCTGGGCCGACGCCTCCATCGACGCCGCCAATCCACGCACCAGCACTCGCGCCTTGCCCGCTGGACATCTTTCTCCTGCGTTTGTGGCCACATTCGTCGTGGTTTCCAGCGCGATCTTCATCTTCGCCGCGAGCCAGCTCAACCGCCTCTCGCTCTTGCTGTCTCCGGTTGCCTTGGCGGTGCTGCTGCTCTACTCCTACACAAAACGCGTGACGCGCTGGTCGCATCTGGTGCTCGGTTTCGCGCTCGGCATCGCGCCTTCGGCGGCCTGGATCGCGGTTCGTGGTTCACTCGATCCCCGCATTCTGCTGCTCACGGCCGCCGTCACTTTCTGGGTCGCGGGTTTTGACGTTCTCTATGCCTGCCAGGATTTCGATTTCGACCGCCAAGCCGGTCTGCACTCCAT
Organism: Candidatus Sulfotelmatobacter sp.; assembly: GCA_049517555.1. Taxonomy (GTDB): domain Bacteria; phylum Acidobacteriota; class Terriglobia; order Terriglobales; family Acidobacteriaceae; genus Sulfotelmatobacter. Next base: position 9,928 of record JBEKRY010000019.1, read on the forward strand.
TCCACGCTACGTGGGCATTCGCACTGCGCTCTGGATCGCGCGCGCTTTTCACCTCATCATGGTCGCCCTGCTAGTCGCCCTGCTGATCGCGTTCGGTATGGGCAAGCTGGCAGCGTGCGGAGTTCTAGCCGTGATCGCGCTTCTTCTCTACGAACATTCCCTGGTTCGGGCCAATGACCTATCGAAACTCAACGCCGCGTTCTTCACGATGAACGGCGTCATCTCGGTCCTGTTCTTCGTGTTCATCGCCGGCGATCTGCTGACGCGGAAATAGCTGACTCACAGTGTGGGGACAGTCATCCCGTGACAGATCCCGCCATCTGTCCCGCGAGACACCACCAACGCTGCATTCGTTGGGGGCTGCTCGCCAACCCTCTTCAGGCCTTGGGCATCGAAGTCTCATGAATTTCCGACTCCCCACCCGTTTTAATCTCGCAGTCGCCGGTTTGATGCTAGTGACTAGCGTGGCCTGTTCCCCCAATCAAAGTCCGGCTCAGCTCCGTCAGCAAACTGCCGAGGCGACGGAGACGCTAAAGCGCGACACCAAGGCGGTCGCGGAGGGGGTTCGGGAGGGCCTTAGCAGCAAGAAGACCGTCGATCTGAACAAGGCTTCGAAAGACGATCTGTTGAGTCTGCCGGGGATTAACGCACCCAAGGCCGATCGCATGATTGCGGAGCGTCCCTACGCCAGTGCCCACCAGTTGGTGTCCCGGCACGTGCTGTCGGAACAGCAGTATTCCCAACTGCAGGATCGCGTGACCGTTACTCAGTAAGCGTCGTTGGCGATGGCAGTTCGCGTACTCCTGCGATATCATCGAAGGGATGCCTCAGCCGGCCTTTCAGACCCACGCCTTTCAGACAGATGACCCACGCCTCACGCCGATCCATGCCAAGGTGATGGCTGGCGAGCGCCTCACTGCCGACGACGCACTCGCTCTCTACCGCACCGGCGACATTCTCGCCGTGGGCTGGATGGCCAACTTTGTGCGCGAACGCATGCACGGCGACAAGACTTATTTCAACGTCAATCGCCACATCAATCCCACGAACGTGTGCGTGGCCGCCTGCCGCCTGTGCGCCTTCGGCCGCAAGAAGGACACGCCCGGCGCCTACACCATGGCTCTCGAAGAGGCCTTCGAGACCGCAGCCTCCGGATACACCGAGGCGGTCACCGAATTCCACATCGTCGGCGGACTGCATCCCGACCTGCCGTTTCAGTATTTCCTCGATCTCTGCTCCGGCCTGAAGCAGCGCTTTCCTCAAGTGCATCTCAAGGCATTTACCATGGTCGAGGTCGCGTACTTGTCGAAGCGGGCCAAGCTTTCGATCCGCGAGACGCTAGTGCAACTGAAAGCCTCGGGCGTCGATTCACTCCCCGGCGGCGGCGCGGAAATTTTTGCCGACCGCGTACGCCACATCATTTGCGACCACAAGATTGACGGCGGCGAATGGCTCGAAACCGCCAAGCTGGCTCACCAGATCGGATTAAAGTCGAATGCGACGATGCTCTACGGCCACGTCGAGAATGACGAAGACCGCGTCGACCACCTGCTGAAGCTGCGCGGGTTACAAGATGAAACCGGCGGCTTCCAGACGTTCATTCCACTGGCCTTCCATCCCGAAAACACGGCGTTACAGCACTTGCCGAAAACCACCGGCATGCTCGACATGAAGCAGATCGCCATCAGCCGCCTCGTGCTCGACAACTTCCCGCACATCAAATCCTACTGGCAGATGGTGACCGCCAAGATGGCGCAAATCTCGCTGCGCTTCGGCGCCGACGACATGGACGGCACCGTGATCGAAGAAAAGATTTACCACGATGCCGGAGCCACCACTCCACAAGGCATGCGCCGCGAAGAACTGGAACGCCTGATCCGCGCCGCCGGCCGCGAACCCATCGAGCGCGACACCCTCTATCGTCCGGTCACCCGGACCGAAACATCGGTCACGGTCGCGGTCTAGTACGCAAGTTTCTGCATCTTGCCTCGCCACTCGAAATACGGTTAAGCTTCACGCCTCGTCTTCATTCTTTATGCGCGTCGTGGGCCCCAGGCCGGATTGTTTTTCGTCGGCCCAAAGAAGCTTGATCGGAATCTGTCTTGAGGAGCACTGAAATGAAATCTGCCCTTCCCATGTGAGCATCCCTGTTGCTGCTCGGTGCCCTGGTCGTCGCTCAAACTAAAGCCGCCGAAACCAAGTCCGCTCCTGGCGCTGCCACCACTTCCGTGGCGATGGCACTTGATCCCGCAACCGCAGCGACTGGTCAGGCGACGGTCAGTGCCGACTTCAACGGCGACGGCATCCTGGACCTGGCCTTCGTCAATTCCACCACCGGCGGCGTCACCGTTCGCCTGGGCAAAGGCGACGGCACCTTTGCCGCTGGGGCCACTCCGGGTGCACCGGCTTCGACCGTGACCGTGGCCGGCTACGGAAACTAGTGGGTCCGAGGAGTGGCTTGGGAACCGCTTAACATGAGACGAAGCTCCTACTCTCGGCGAGAGTGGGAGTTTCACAACATAGCCTCCCGTTTACGACTCTATTAGATCGTCAGTCGACATCTCCACGTCGCGCAGGATCGCCCGCAGCAGGCCCGGCCCGATCGTTTCGCCTGAATGTACCGGCACGACCGTGACTCGTCCATCTGGATGTTTTAGGAAAGTGTGGCTGCCTCTCGTGCGGACTACCCGAAAGCCAGCGCGCTCAAGAATGCGAACGAGTTCCTTGCCTTGAGCCGGGGAAGGCGGGTCATATCGAGATTTGCTGAACTCCGACCAATTCAAGCGATCGCTCTTTACCGCTTTCGCTCTCCAGGCATACCTCGACCGCTTGGCGCATTCTTTTCATCAGCGCGTCCAGGGTTTTTGCTTGCGTGTGGCAGCCCCGAAGAGTAGGAACCGTGCCGACATAGAAGCCGTCCTCATCTCGCTCAATGACCATCGTGAATTTTCGTTGATTCCGCATTGATAACTCCAAACTCCGAACTCCCGTCCAATGTTACCACTCGCTTCGCTGTCATTGGGTAGGCTGGACTGTGGTCGATTTCCTCAACTCCTCCGCTGACCCTTGCAGCAGATTCCGTAGTACGGCGACTTCCGCGACAATCCCCGCGCGCAGCGCGGGGTCCACATCCGGAGCGAAAAACGGCGAATGGTTCGACGGAAGCTCAGTCCCACTCGCCTTAGCCTGCGCAAACTTTTCCGGATCGGCGCCGCCCAGACTGAAATAGAAACCCGGAACCCCTTGCTCGACGAAATAGGAAAAGTCCTCCGAGGGCGTGATCGGCTCGGCGATCACAACGTTATTTTTGCCCAGCGCAGCTTCCAGCGGCGCCCTCAGTCGCTCCGCCAGCGCTGGATTGTTATAGACCAGGTCCGTGCCCTCGTAGTGCTCGACCAATGGTTCGCGCGGCGCGCCAGCCGCGGCCGCCTCGGCCTTGGTAATGCGCGGAATAGCGGCTAGGATCTGCTTGCGCACATCGTCCTTACGGGTCCGAATCGTCAGTCCCATCTCGGCGTGGTCGGGGATGATGTTGTTCTTCGTTCCGGCCTGAACGTAGCCAACCGTCACCACCGCCATTTCTCCGGGCTTCACTTCGCGCGACACGATCGTCTGCAATGAAAGAATCGTCCGCGCCGCAATCACAACAGGATCGATCGTCGTGTTGGGCATGGCGCCGTGCCCGCCCTTGCCGTATATGGTGATGCGCATGGAATCGGCGTTCGTGTTGTAAACGCCGGGAGTAATCGCGGCCATCCCCGCGGGCTGCGCATTGCCTACGTGCAGCGCCACGATCACATCTGGCTTGGGAAACCGCGTGAACAATCCGTCGCCGATCATTGCCTTCGCGCCGGTGATCGTTTCCTCGGCCGGTTGGCCAATGAGTATGAGAGTCCCATGCCATGTATCTTTGCTGCGCGCCATCATCTCGGCCGTCCCCAGAATCGCCGCCATATGCAGATCGTGTCCGCAGGCGTGCATCACGGGAACATCACTCCCGGCGCCATCTTTCGTGCGCACCTTGCTCGCGTATGCCAGCCCGGTTTTTTCTTCCACCGGAAGCGCATCCAGTTCGGTGCGCAGCATGATGATCGGCCCGGCTCCGTTTTTCAGTACGGCCACCACTCCCGTCCCGCCCACGTGTTCGGTCACGTCATAGCCGGCGCTGCGCCAGCGCGCGGCCAGTTTCGCCGCGGTTTGCGTTTCATGCGACGACAGTTCGGGGTTTTCATGCAGATCGAGGTAGAGCGCATGTGCGTCTGGATATACGCTGTTTATCTCTTTCGAAGATGGAGCCTGTGCGCAAGCGGAGGCGGTGAGCAGTGCCAACAATGAAAGTCTTAACCAAGTCATGGTGCGGGATAATAACCTTCTCATCTGGCAGTCTGCAAATAGTGCTCTGCAAACAGCAGTTCTGCAAACCCAACTCTCCAGAAAGTATTTCCTTGCAACGGATTCCCAAAGACGATCATCTTACTTGGCAGGCAGGTTAATTCTCCGCTTGTGTTTTTTCGCCGGGTGTACAATTCGATCTAAGCAAGCACTTGGTTGAGCACTTCGTTAGCAAGGCCGAGGCGCTATGAACGTTCATTTCAGTTACCGTCTTCATAAAATCCCCGCCGTCGAAAAAGATATTCAACACCAGATCGAAAAACTGCAAAAACGTCTGCAGGTTTTTCGTCCCGATCTTATTCACCTGAAGGGTGGGGTCGAGGAAATCTCCGCCCGCGAAGGCACCAGCATTTCGCTGAACTTGCGCCTGCCCTCGGGCCAAATGGCGGTGCAGGTTTCGGCTCCAACTGCTGCCGCCGCCGTGAAAAAGGCGTTTGACGATCTTCTGCAGCAGGTCAACAAGCACAAGGAAATCCTGCGCTCGTCGCACAAGTGGCAGCGCGGCAAGCGCGGTGACAGTGCCCGGTCCGCTGCCCGGGTGCGCGAAGTTCCCTTCGAACAGACGCTGGCCGCCGTATTCCCGGCCATCATTTCTGCGGACGACGTTCGCTCCTACGTAAACGTAAACTTGGCCCGCCTCGAACGCTTCGTCGAACGTGAAATCTACTTCCGTGAAGCCCAGGAGCTCATCGCTCCCGACAGCCTCTCGAAAGAAGAAGTAATCGATGAAACCATTGCTGCTGCTCTGGGCGACGGCCAGGAGAAACCCGAACGCCTGGCCCTTGAGCCCTGGCTCTACCGCCTAGCGCTCCGGGCTCTCGACAAACTTTGCCGCACCGACGAGAGCAACGGCAACGCCATCCCTTTGGAAGACTCCGCGCGCCCACGCAATGTAAGGGCCAGCGACGAGCCGGAATTGCAGTTCCACCAGCCCGACGAATCCATTACCGGCGCCACCGTGATCGCCGACTCGCGCATCGCTACGCCGGAGCAGATCATGGCCTCCGATGAACTGCTGCGCCTGATTGCCTCGGCCCTGCGCGATCTCGGCTCCGGCCCCCGCGAAGTCTTCATCCTGCACGCGCTCGAAGGTTTCAGCGTCGCTGAAATTGCCGCCATCACCGCTCTGCCTTCTGAACACGTTCTGACTTATGTTTCTGCCGCACGCGACCACTTGCGCAAAATGCCGGGGCTGGCCCGGCAGGGTCAAGGCCGCTTGGCTTCGACCGGGGCCGCTTAGATTCAATCTCAATTCTTTGAGGCGATCCATTTTGAGGAGATCCATGACGATTACTCGCGAACAATTCCGAGAGTTAGCTCAATTTCAGGACGGAAACTCCTGTGCCGTCAGTTTTTACTTCCAGCCCTCCACGCCCCGCAACAAGGCGCACAAGGAAGACACGATTCTTATTAAGGATCTGGTCCGCGAAGCTTCCCGGAGCCTGGAAAGCAAAAGCCCCGAAGGTCGAGAAAAAAAAGGCCGGGAAAAAGAAGGCAGACCACGAGCCGGCAAAGAAACAAAAGATTGTGCCCGCGCCGACCTGGACCACATCCTGCGCATGGCGCGCGAATTGCGCAGCAACGGAACCCACGGCAAAGCGGTCTTCGCCTGTGCCGCTCAAAACTTCTGGCAGGAATACGATGTACCCGCCAGCCTACCCGGCACGGAGCTTTCCATCGACCGGCATTTCCATCTCAAGCCGCTTGCCCACCTTCTGGCGGCGTCGCCGCTGCTGGGCGTGGTGCTGGTCGACCGGCATCGGGCCCGCATCTTCGATCTTCGGCTGGGGGAACTCACGGAACGCGAGGACCTGTTTCATCCTGTGCCCCGCCGGGGCCGTAGCGACGGCTATGCTGGCTACGACGGAGGCCACGCCCAGCGCCGTGTGGAAGATGAGACGCGCCACCACTTCAAGAATGTGGCCGAGTCGGTGAAAGAGTTGCTGGAAAAAGGCGTGTTCGAGAAATGGATTCTGGCCTGCCAGGACGCGCACCGCTCCCTGCTCGAACCGCAACTGCATTCCTACGCGAGCCAGGCGCTCATCGGCCGCTTTCACGCCGACCTGGGCCACGCCACGCGCGACGAGCTGCGCACGCAAGCCCAACAGATTGTCGAGCGTTGGCAAGCCGACCGCCGCCGCGAGTTGGTCGGTCAGGCACTGGGCGAGGCGCGCGCCAACGGACGCGGCGTGACTGGCCTGCGCCGCGTGTTGCGTTCGCTGGAACTGGGAGAGGTGCAGACCCTGCTGCTCGGCGAAAATCTGCAAGGGCACGCCGTCGAATGTTCCGGTTGCGGACACCTCGATGCTCATCTCGTCAGCTTCTGTCCTGCTTGTGGCCGGGCCACGCAGGAAGTTGTTGACGTGAGCGAAGCCATTCTTCCTCAGGTGATTTCCCGCGACATCGAAACTCTCTACGTGCAGGATAAAGATGATCCGGAATTCGACAGAGTGGGCAACATCGCAGCCCTGCTGCGTTACCGCTCCGAAAAAATTCAGCCACTCAGCGCTGCCGTGGCCGATCAGCTAGGCCGCGCCGGCGCCGCCTATCCCGGCCGCCTGCGCCGCTTCGCCAGCCGCTAGAAAGCATATTGAGCGCTCACGGATTTACCGACCGATGTCATCCCGCAGGAGCGCCAAGCGCTCCGGCGGGACCTTACGAAACTCAGATACCGGTCGTACTGATGCGAGGAGCGGCTCCAGTGCACGAAGCGCAGGCGTTCCCGGCCACGGCATCGGCAGCGTCGGGCGACGTAGGGTCCCTCGCCCGGCTGTCGCCGCGCTCAGAATGACATCGGCTTGAGAATAATCCTTAAATCAGCCATCAGCTGCTGCCTCCTGCATGAATCCTCGCTCCGGCCCGTGATATGCTTCCCGCTTCGCCCGCAAAGTTCATGGTCGTGAGCGGGCGCCCATCTCGGAGGCTTCGTGACATTCTCGCGCCGTGATTTCGTAAAGACGTCTGTGCTCGGAGCCGTCGCGTCCGGCCTGGGAGCACACGACGCAACTCCCACCGCGCTCGCCGAAAACAGCCGCATCCCCGCCGCGCCAGCCGATTCCCCCAAGCGCCCGATCATCATCTGCGCCCACAACGGCTACGCCTACGCGGAGGCCGCTTACGCCTTCCTCAAAGCCGGCGGCGACACGCTCGATGCCGGCATCCGCGTGGTGAAAGGCCCGGAGGACGATCCCAACGACGATTCCGTCGGCCTGGGTGGCCTGCCCAACGAGGAAGGCGTAGTCGAACTCGATTCCTGCTGCATGCACGGACCGACGCGCCGTGCTGGCTCGGTGGGCGGCGTGCGCAACATCAAGAATGTTTCGATCGCCGGCAAGGCCGTCATGGAGCATACCGGCCACGTCATGCTGGTCGGCGAGGGCGCGGAACGCTTCGCCGTCGACATGGGCTTGCCGCGCGAGAACCTGCTGACCGACCGCTCGCGAAAAATCTGGCTGCTGTGGAAGGAATTCAATTCCGATCGCGACTGGTGGGGACCGGGCATCGCCGACCCGCACTGGCATCCGCCTGCGCCCCATGCAAAACCGCAGGCTGCTCTATGGCAGGACCGCATTCAGCAAATACAGCAGCGTGCCGCCGATCTCGGCATCGCGCCCGAATTTCAACTCGCGGCTGTAAGACGCGTGTTGTTTCCACCCACCGGCACGATTCACTGCTCGGTGTTAAACGAAAAAGGAGAAATGTCAGGCATCACCACCACCAGCGGCCTGGCCTTCAAACTCCCCGGCCGCGTCGGCGATTCGCCCATCATTGGAGCCGGCTGTTACACCGATCAGGACGTAGGTTCAGCGGGAGCCACCGGCGCCGGTGAAGAAAATATCAAAGTCGCCGGCGCCCACACCATCGTCGAGAATATGCGCCATGGCATGTCTCCCCAGGAAGCCGGCATGGACGCCCTGAAACGCATCGTGCGCAACTACAACGGCGATATGACCCGTCTTCGCTATATGGATATGACCTACTACGTCCTGCGAAAAGATGGAGCCTACGCCGGTGTCTGCCTCTGGGAAGGCTATTCCGCCGGCAATCCTCACACCTTCGTTGTGCACGATGGCACGCTGCGCAACGAGACTGCCACTCCGCTCCTCAAAGGTTACTCGCAGGATTGGCCGCCCTTCCCGCCCATCCCGGAGGATTTGAAAAAAGATTCGGAGTATCTGAAGTAAACCTCCTTCAACGAAAAAGAGGAACGCCCGCCTTCGCAGCGGCCTCACTCAGAGCCCGGTCCAACGTAGCCAGTCCCAGATGCTCGCTGCGAGCCGTCTCTAAATAGGCCGCATCGTAAGCCGTGAGCCTGAATTGGCGCGCGACAGAGTGCGCTTGCCGGGGCGAAATCGCCGCCGCACTTTCGTTTATGACCGAGGCCATGAGTCCTTCGATGTCGTCAAGGCAACGGTCAGCGAATGACATGGTCAGATCTCCTCGGCGTTCGGCGACGGCAAATCCGTTCGCCACCTCTAGGCGCCACAACGGGGGTACTACTGCGCCCGATCCACTCTCCAAGGCTCGCCGGACCCGAGTCGCTACATCGGGTACTGGACTATCCAGAAACCAGGCAAGGCTAACTGACGCATCTAAGACAAACTGTTTCAAATACGCCCCTCTTCGATTAATTCTTTTATCTTGAAGCGCGTGGATCGCGTAACGCTCTTTCGTATTTCTTCGATGTCGGCGAATATCTCTTTCACGCTCATTTCCCGTCGAGCCGGAACTATGACTGCGGCCAGCTTTCCTCTCCGCGTAATACCGATCTGTTCCCCTGCACTGGCACGCTCGACCAGTTCTGACAGTTTCTGTTTCGCTTCAAACAGACCAACCGTACGCATTAGACCTCCCTCGATCAATCTAGATGAATCATCTAGATTATATCATGAGAGCTCTCGGGGAGCCTTCGCGACCACTTCGCGGGTTATCAAAGATGCTTCAACACCACCCATGCGGCGCGCAACAAAGTTGAAGGCTAGTACCGCTGCGGCGCCAGTCAACCAGCCACTCAGGGCGTACGAAACAGAAGCCGCGACAGCGGATAAGACTCCTGTCAAGAAGTTGTCAGGCAATGCGAAGTGAAGATTGAAGTTGAGGTGGACCAGTGGGGCGAGGATCCCGACCCAAAGAATCATCTCCTTTGCACCTATTAGCCAATGACGCGGGCACCATGGTAAGGCCGATCACGCCGTAAATGATAGCCAGCACGCGGGCGAAGGGGATTAATCGAACCGACATGATGCGCATAGTTTGCTCCGATCAGAGCGCAATAATTATTCCGCTCTTACGAAAATCTCACTTTCACATCCGGCCCCTTTTCCAGATGAATGCTCTCCACGAATCGCACCTTGCCCGTGCGCAGCGTCATGATCACCGAAGACGTCCGTGTGCCTTCGCCAAAAAACCGCACGCCCTTGAGCAGCGCGCCGTCGGTTACGCCGGTTGCGGCAAAAATTAATTGCTTGCCCGGAGCCAGGTCCTGCGCCTCATACACGCGATTCTTGTCTTTAATTCCCATGCGTGCCAACCGCTCTTCCTGCTCCGGTTTCACCACCAGCCGTCCCAGCATGTATCCGTTCAGGCAGCGAATCGCCGCAGCCGTAATCACGCCTTCCGGCGCGCCTCCCGAGCCCATGACCGCGTGTACACCTGTGCCGATCACCGCGGACGCAATGCCTGCCGAAAGATCGCCATCGCCAATCAGCCGGATCCTTGCCCCCGCCGCGCGAATGTCAGCAATCAGCTTTTCGTGACGCGGCCGGTCGAGCACGATTACCACGAGGTCTTCCACATCGCGATCCAGCCGCTTGGCGATATTTTTCAGATTGTCCACGACCGGCGCATCCAGGTCGACGGCATCCTTGCACGATGGCCCCACCACAATTTTTTCCATGTAACAGTCCGGAGCGTTCAGCAAGCCTCCGCGCTCCGATGCCGCCAGCACCGTAATCGACCCAGGCGCGCCCGTAGCGCATAGATTCGTGCCTTCCAGCGGATCGACCGCGATATCGACCTCCGGAACCTCCATGCCGTCGGGAAACTCAGCCCCAACTTTTTCGCCGATGTAGAGCATGGGCGCCTCGTCGCGCTCGCCCTCGCCGATCACAATCGTCCCGCGCATCGGAATCGTGTCCATGGTTCTTCGCATGGCCTCAGTCGCCACCTGGTCGCTGAGTGCGCGCTCCCCCTGTCCCATGGTGCGCGCCGAATCGATCGCCGCCACTTCCACCACACGCAGGAATCGCGACGCGAGGTCGCTCTCAATGTTTTCCCCGAAAATCCGGGCCTTGCCTTCCGAACGATTTGGACTCATGAATGTCGGCGTCTCCCGTGCGCCGATGCAGCTTGTGATGCGGCCCTTACACGCCGGGTTGAGACTATAACGCAATCCCACGGAGAATGGAAAGATGCGATGCGCAGTATCGATTTTGTTCACGCAGTCGCGCGTACTCGCGGGCACGATTGCCGTGGTATTCTCCTATCCCTGACGGACTTAATGATCTGGAATTGACGAGCTGGAAAGGACGATCCGGAACCGAACCCCATGCCTGACCCGCGCCCGTTGACTTTCCTCTGCATCACGACCTACGAAAAAGGTCAGGAATTCATGCGCGAGTGCAAGCGCCAGGGCTGCCAGGTAATTCTGCTGACTGCGGAAAAATTGCGCGATGCCGACTGGCCGCGCGAAAGCCTCGATGACACTTTCTACCTCCCGGAGCAAATCGCCCTCGCCGACACCGTGCAGGCCGTGACTCATCTCGCACGCAATCGCAAGATCGACCGCATTGTCGCCCTCGACGAATACGACATGGAGACCGCCGCCACGTTGCGCGAACATCTGCGCATCCCCGGCATGGGCCTCACCACCATGCGCTATTTCCGCGACAAGCTGGCCATGCGCATGCGCGCCCTCGACCGCGACGTCCGCGTGCCTGATTTTGTGCCCGTCGTCAACCACGCCGATATCCGCTACTACCTCGACCACGTGCCCGGTCCGTGGGTGCTCAAGCCGCGCCAGGAAGCTTCGGCCATCGGCATCAAGAAAATCCACGCCCCTGCCGAACTGTGGCCGCTGCTCGAACAACTCGGTGACCAGCAGTCGTCCTTTCTGCTGGAAAAGTTTCTCCCCGGCGACGTCTACCACGTAGACTCCGTCGTGTGCGAGAGCGAAGTCGTCTTCTCCAACGTCAGCCGATACGGCAAGCCTCCCATGAATGTGGCCCAGGGCGGAGGAATCTTTACCACGTTCACAGTTCCGCGCGGAAGCGCCGACGACTCCGCCCTGCGCTCTATCAACCGCGACCTGATCGCCGCGCTCGGCTTGGTGCGCGGCGTCGCGCATGCCGAGTTCATCCACGCCCACGCCGACGGCGAATTTTATTTTCTGGAATGCGCCGCGCGCGTCGGCGGAGCCTACATCAACGAGATGGTCGAGGCCGCTACCGGCCTCAACCTCTGGCGCGAATGGGCGCGCATCGAAATCGCCGGCGGCGATGGCCGCTACCACCTACCGTCAGTGCGCGAAGAATATGCCGGCGTGATTCTTTCCCTCGCCCGCCAGGACGACCCGGATACTTCCGCCTACAACGATCCCGAAGTTTACTTGCGCATCAAGAAGCATCACCACGCCGGCCTGGTGCTGCGCTCGCCCGACCCGCAACGGATCCCCGCGTTACTCGAGGGCTACTCTCGCCGCTTCGCCGAAGAATTCCTAGCGATCGAGCCCCCGCGCGACAAACCCGCCTCGTAGTTTGTGGAATGATGGTGTGGCGACAGCCGCCCGGTCGTCCGCTGGATGCATCCCGGCAGGTCCAAAGCTCGCAGCGTCACCGCTCCGCTCTCGCCCGCCCGCGCACTACTGAGGTCACCAGCGTAACTACCATCAGCGCGATTCCGCCCCCAAGTTCGAGCCGCTGCGCACTGCGCAGTCCCTCCCACACCACATCCGGAGGCCAGAAAATTCGCGCGTCGCGCAGCGCGTCCAGGCAGGCGAGCAGACCCGAAAGAAATCCCACCGCAGTCGCCACTCGCCGCTTTTTCTCTGGAGTCATCCGACTACCCGGTCCGCAGAATCGAACTAGAAAAATACTTCCGGCGACACTCTAAAACGACTACTCAGCTTGCGGATGTGGTCGGTGTTCAGCCTTCGCTTCCCACTCAGTACTTCCGATGCAATGCTGGGCGTTCCGAAAACGTCTAGAAGATCTTTCTGCTTTAGACTGTTGGCCAGCATAAGCTCGTTCAGAACATCGAGCGGGCTTGCGGCCTGGAGTGCGTAGTGCTTCTCCTCAAAATCTTCAATGAGCAGTGTGAGCAATTCGGCCATGCGCCGCTCGGCGGCGCTCATGCGGCTGCCTTTGCGGTCCAGCTCTTCGAGCATGGCGATATAACGCTCGTTCTCCGCTTCGCTGCGAATGACAGCCGGCAAAGTGTTGCTCAGCAGGGAAGCATATTCCGATCTTGCGGCACTCGCGCTCATCGTTTCCACCCTCCCCGGTCATATTCGGCATGCGTCAACACATGGCGGATATAAACGCGGCCAAATAAGTAGTTGATCTCCGAGATCAGCCGGTAGTGGTTCCCTTTGATGTTGAATACGGTCCACTTGCCGACGGCGTCAGCGCCCGAAAAGGTCTTTCGAACGTCTGCAATACTCTTCCACGCTGCCTTTTTCGCGATGCGAAACCACGCCTCGAGCGGCCCTTCGAGGTCAGGTTCTCGTTCAGCAGCTTCTTTGAGCTTCCTGCGGCTGATGACGTGCATCCCGCTCCTCGCAAGTTCGCATCATGCGAACATTATACTTCGCAAAATGCGAAGACGTCAAATCTCTCGTTCGCCTGCGAAATCCTAGAATGCGTCAATCCCCGTCACACTCTGCCCGATGATCAGCGAGTGCACATCATGCGTGCCTTCGTAGGTCTTCACCGACTCCAGGTTCATCATGTGCCGCATGATGGGATAATCGTCCGCCACACCATTCGCACCGAGGATGTCGCGCGATAGCCGCGCGCACTCCAAAGCCATCCACACATTGTTCCGCTTCGCCATCGAAATGTGTTGATGCTCGACTTTGCCAGCATCTTTCAGCCGCCCCACCTGCAACACCAGCAACTGCGCCTTGGTGATTTCGCTGATCATCCACGTCAGCTTGTCCTGCACCAGTTGATGCGAGGCGATCGGCTGATCGCGCCACTGCTTGCGCAGCAGCGAATACTGCAGCGCGCAGTCGTAGCACGACATGGCCGCCCCCAGTGCTCCCCAAGCAATCCCGTAGCGGGCTTGATTCAGACACATCAAAGGCGATTTCAGCCCGCCCGTCTTCGGCAGCAGATTTGCTTCCGGGATATGCACATCCTGCAGCGAGAGCCCCGAAGTCACCGACGCGCGCAGCGACCACTTCCCGTGAATGTCGTCCGCCTTGAATCCCGGCCGGTCAGTCTCAACCAGAAACCCGCGAACCTTGTCATTCTCGTTCTCGACCTTGGCCCAGATAATCGCGACGTCGGCGATCGAGCCCGACGTGATCCACATCTTCTCGCCGTTCAGCACATATTCGTTGCCGACTTTTTTCGCACGCGTGCGCATGCCGCCGGGGTTCGATCCGAAGTCCGGCTCCGTCAGCCCGAAGCAGCCGAGTTTCTCGCCCTTCTGCATGGGAGGCAGCCACGTCTGCTTCTGCTCTTCACTTCCAAATTCGTAAATCGGATACATGCACAGCCCCGACTGCACGCTCACAAAACTGCGCACGCCCGAGTCCCCGCGCTCCAGTTCCTGCGTCATCAGCCCGTATTCCACGTTGCCCATCCCGGCGCAGCCATAGCCTTTCAGCGACGCGCCAAAAAATCCCATCTCGGCCATGGGCTTGACCAGTTCGCGCGGAAACCGCCCAGCGCGGTTGCATTCCTCAATGATCGGAATGAGATTGTCCTCAATAAACTGGCGCGTGGAGTCGCGCACCAGCCGTTCTTCCTCGGTCAGCAGGGAATCGTACTGAATGAAATCGACACCGCGAAATTTAATGGCAGGCATAGGAGGTCTCCGCAACTACTAAGTGGGTTTGCCCACAAGACGGGCCGCGTACGGGAGGGCAAACATTTGACGGTAGCAGGGGCGAGGGAGCGGGGTCAACGGGCCAACGCGAGCTGCCTTTTCAACAGAACGGAAGAAGTGTTCGGTGTATGCTGTTTGCGGACTTTTCCCAGTCTTAAATCGATTCACTAACCAGTCGCAGAGCTTCGATGGCGATGGTTGAAATCACGGAGGCGTCATGACGTCAGGCATCAAGAGTCAACTTCTTGCGGCGGTCGCATTCAGCGCAGTCTTGTTCGCGACAAATTCAGCACTCGCCCAGAAAGTCACCGTCGACGCCGACCCCGCGCACGTGGCCAACACCTTCAGCCCCGTGCGCTCTCTCGGCGCAGCGATCGACCGCCTGCCAACGGGCAGTCCCGATCACCTGCTGAAAGAGCCGCTGCTGCACGAAATTCTCGGCGCCGGATGGCAGACCGTGACCTATCGGCAGAATACCGAGTTGATGGTCGAAGCCTGGCACTGGAATCCAACAGGGAAGTGGAGCAACGCCGACAAGCAGGAAGGCTACTTCGTGGGCAGCGGCGAGCCGACCGCCGAAATGATCCACAGCTCCTGGGCAGCCCCGCTACCCCATCGCGGATTCAGCCGCGGTGACGGCAACGGCTGGTCGCGCCTCACCGACGGCGATCTCAATTCATACTGGAAAAGCAATCCGTACCTCACCAAAGCTTTCACCGGCGAAGACGACTCGCTGCATCCGCAATGGGTCATGATCGATCTCGGGAGCAAGATCGACATGAACGCCATCCGCATCGCCTGGGCCGATCCCTACGCGACGCACTACTCGGTTCAGTTCTGGACCGGCGAACTTGAGCCCTTCTATGACGGCACGACCAAAGGCACGTGGCAGACGTTTCCGCTGGGCAACATCACCGAAGGCAAAGGCGGCACGGTCACACTCAAACTTGTCGACTGGATGATTAACGTCCGCTACATCCGCATCTGGATGACCGAATCCTCCAACACTTGCGACACTCACGGCTCGGCCGACAAGCGCAACTGCGTCGGCTACGCCATCAATGAACTCTACGCCGGCGCGCTCTCGGCCGACGGCGCGTTCAACGACTACGTCACTCATTTTCCCAGCCGCAATCAAACCGTGACCTGGCCGTCCTCGGTCGATCCCTGGCACGCGGCCACCGATCTCGATCAATCTCGCGGCGATCAAGTGGGCTTCGATTTCTTCATGACCAGCGGCATCACGCGTGGCCTTCCTACGATGGTCCCGATCGCCATGCTCTACTCCACGCCCGAAGACGCCGCCAACGAAATCGCCTATCTTTACAAGCGCCACTATCCCATTTCCTACGTCGAGATGGGCGAAGAAGCCGACGGCCAGCACATGCTCCCCGAAGACTACGCCGCGCTGTACATACAATTCGCCACCGCGATTCACAAGCTCGTGCCCGAAGCCAAACTCGGAGGCCCGCCCTTCGAAGGCACATTCGGCGATGTCGAAGTCTGGCCCGATGCTGCCGGAAAAGTGTCCTGGCTCGGCCGCTTCGTCGACTACCTGAAAGCCCACGGCCGCCTCAACGACTTCAGCTTCTTCTCGTTCGAGCACTATCCGTATCAGGATCGTCCGACCTACTCCTGGGCCGACCTCTATCCTGAGCCGGGATACGTGAGCCACATCGTGCAAGTCTGGAAAGACAACGGCCTCCCGCCCAACATTCCCTTCTTCATGACCGAAGGCAATATCGGTGGCGGCGCTCCGCCATCAACCGTAAAGGCCGGCCTGTGGCTCGCCGACTACGTCGGCAGCATGATGGCCGAGGGCGCGGGCGCGACCTACTACTTCCACTACATGCCGCACCCTGACGCCTCGGGCAGCGGCTTCGGAAATTTCCTGCACATCGACGCGAACTACAAAGTGCTGGACTATCCCCCGCAATATCTGGCAGCGCAGATCATCACCAAAGAATGGGTCCAGCCCATCGACGCCCCCCACAAACAATTCAAAGCCTCCAGCGACGTCAACGACGCCGCCGGAAACGTGTTAGTGACCGCCTACGCCGTCGAGCGCCCCGACGGCCAATGGTCAGTCATGCTGGTCAACCGCGACCAGTCGAACGATCACGCCGTGAAAGTGTCATTCGCCGGCGCGGGGGGAAAAGCGGGAGGAGAGAAGGACCTGCATTTCACAGGTCAAATCGACCGCATCACCTTCGGCTCGAACGAATATAGGTGGCACGCAGAAGGCGCCAAAGGCCACGCCGACCCCGACGGTCCGCCCTCGAAATCGACAGTGAGCGGCGGAGCGGAAACGCTCTACCAGATCCCCAAAGCGTCAATCACCGTGCTGCGCGGAAAGATCGGAGACTGAAGCCTAGAGACCTAAAGGGTTGAAAACCATCAATCAGCAAGACACGAAGTTTCACGAAGCAATGCCGCTGGAAAAAAGCCCTCCTTCGTGAACCTTCGTGTCCTTCGTGGTTAACGCCTTTTTGCGTCTCCGGCGATTCAGGCCCAAGACATCCGCCCCCACCTTCCTGTAAAATCAAACACGACGGAAGAGAGTCGAGACGCAGCTTCAGAGTCTTCCAGAGTGGATCCCCGTAAATCCGGGTTGAGGATTCAGAAAGACTCCATCCACAATCATCCGCATCAAGACGGAAAAGCGGATCGCGCTGCGCAAATACTAATCTTAGAGAATTCAGGAGACATCCAACATGGCCCCAGGCGCAAAAATCGCAAAAACAGCCGACCGCAAGAAGATCATGGACACCACCAAGAGCACCGACTGCCCCAAGTGCGGCAAAACCACCCGCATCGTCAAGCGCGTCAAAGACCGCGAACGCGGCGTCCCCGGCGGAGTCTACATTTCCTGCTCGGCATGTGAGTTTTTCGAGAAGCTGTAGTGAGTTGGACTATATCCGGTCGGATCAGCTTGAATGTTACAGTATCGCTCCTGCTAGGGGAGCTCTGCCTGCTCGTACTTGGTGGCTGCGAAATCACAACATCGGCCAAGCTCGAAAGTGGACCCACGTTCTCTCTTAACGGAACTGGGCATCTCGTGTCGTTCACGGTCTATGCTCCCCAATTAGGCCGTAAGATTGCGACTCCCAATGACGCGAAGTCCGAGGTATGGAGTTTTCGGACTGCGAGTGGGAATTCCAGAGGTGAGAGGGTTGCCAGCATGAACCTTCCGTACGGCAGGGTGCCGACTGGCTACGTACAGACGGTGCCGAGTGACGGGGTTGCATCCGCTTTGATTCCTGGGCTTGTGTACTTCTTCATCGCCGAGACTAAGGGAGCAGCTTGGGCGCATGGATTCTTTTACATGGACCAGAACAAGCCACTCCCGATCAACGTGCCCGGCTTATGTCCAAGCGCCTTTGTCGGTGAAGTGAAACCCGTTAAATGCGGAACTAGTGACCCGTATGTCGAGCCCCAGGACCTCGAGAAGTTTGTTCGAGAGAACCGTGTGCAAGAATGAAGGGCTGTCCGCTTGATGAAGGCGCCGGGATCACGGGGTTTTGAAGGGGCACGGCTTCAAGCCACGCCGCCAACGTCCGGACGAAGCGGCTACAGCCCCTGAGTTCCGCCGATTGCTACTCCAGCGCCAAGGCTATCCTCAGCGCTTCATCCAGCTCGGCAAGCTTGGACCAGGAAAGCGACCCTACAAACTGCGTCAGATCGGCTTTGGGCAAGCTTCTGAGATTGTCGCAGGCAATCCAGCTTTCGTGTTTGAGGCCTTCGCTGGGGCCGATCGCAACTTGGGTCGATAGTCCGCTGCCGTTGGTGAAAACCGGAGCGCAAACCACGGTGGCATACGTCGAGGCAATGAGCGCGTCCCGGCTTGCCACCACGAAACTGCGGTAGCGCTTGGGATCGCCCTCCGGTTTGGGCACGCGATAAATATCTCCCCGCCTCATATCATCTCGCGTGAACGTTACTCTTCCGGATGCTCGCCGAGCGGGGCCTGATCATTTAATCCATCCAAGGCGTCCCTATTCAGTTGTTCTGCATGGCGGTTGATGATCGCCACGTCGCGCGCATCCCGCTCCCTGCGGGCCTTTTGTTTGAAGTGCTCGCGCATCACAGAGTCAATGTAAGCCGAGCGGGATTGCTTTGATCCCGCGTCCCGGTCGATTCCGGTCAGCACTTCTTTCGATAGTGTGATCGAGGTCTTCTCTTTCATACCACCAATATACTACCACAGTACTACCGTCGTGGGCGAGCATGTGCTCCGAGGACCGGCAGTTTCTCTCATCTCACCTCAGCTGGGCTTAATGTTCCGGCGGAGCAGTTCACGGAACTCGTTCAGTTGTTCTTCCGTAAAAGCTCGTTTCGGGATGGGAACGTAAATCCGCGGCTGCGGCAGAATCACGAAGAGGGATTTTGCTTCCGCCCAAGCTATATATGCCGACCATGAAACCTTGGATTCGCCGTAGGCAGAATGCACAGCGAGTCCGGCATCTGATGCCTCGATCGTCATCGGAGACTGCGCCGATGGGCTGCCGCGGAATTGCCGCCGCCCCGAGAACCTTGGAGCGCCCGACATATAGGTGAACCAAAGCGCGGCGAATCCGAGGATCGCAGCCGAAATCTTAATCGTCTGGGGATCAGACCGGACAAATGCCAGAAGCACACCAACCGGGATTGTTAGGCTCACCAGGAAGTACGCGCACCGCAGCAGCCACCGCCGCCATGCTTTGAGATTCCGCCACGCCAACAATCCCCGGTAATAGTCTTCCGCAGTAAGTTGGAACGTTATTCGCACGCGCAGCAGATTATAGCAGTGAGAAAAACGAGCGTTACCCGCCCATCTGCCCCAGAATCGCCCGCGCTTCCGCCGCCGGATCAGCCGCTTCCGTGATTGGCCGCCCCACTACAATATGCGTGGCTCCCGCCGCAATCGCCTCAGCCGGAGTGACCACGCGCACCTGATCCCCAACGCTGCTGCCCGCGGGCCGCACGCCCGGAGTCACGATGGCGAAGTCTTGTCCCAGCTGTGCCCGCAGCGCAGAAGCTTCCCGCGCCGAGGTGACCACGCCCTGGCATCCATTCGCCAGCGCGATCGTGGCCAGCCGCACCACACTGTCTTTCACCGTGCCCTGCATACCGATTTTCTCGAGATCGTTCCCGTCCAGGCTGGTGAGCACCGTGATGGCAAGGACGATCAATTCCGGACGCATCTTGGCCGCATCCACCGCGGCTCGCAGCATCTTGCCGCTGCCCGCAGCGTGCACGGTCAGCATGCTCACGCCCAGCTTCGCCGCTTCGCTCACAGCCGCTCCCACCGTGTTCGGAATGTCGTGGTATTTCAGGTCAAGAAACACGCGCCTGCCTGAAGCCACCAGATCCCGCACCACCCGCGGCCCTTCGGCGGTATAGAGCTGCATCCCAACTTTGTAGGTCAACGCGGAGTCGCCCACTGCCGCCACGATCTTCTGTGCGGCTGCGGCCGTGGAAACGTCGAGGGCAACGATGAGTCGCTGGCGCGGATCGCCATTGCGAAGATCACCGTTGCCCTGACCATAACTATCGCTGCGGTAGCTGAGGCCACCGTGCGGGGTGCTGGGGAATGTTGACGGCATCCCAGCCAGTTTATGCTGTTTACGGGAGTTTCGCTACCGGGGGACGGTTCTCAGCCACCGTCTGGTAAGCGAGCTTATTTTGCCCAGGCTGGGGTTGCCGAGGCTGGGATTGACCAGGCTGGGATTGACCAAGCTGGGATTGCCCGGGCTGGGGCTGCCGGGGATCGGAAGCCACCAGGTCCAGCCGCACCCGTTGCAGTCCACGCTGCTTGAATTGCAGCGCCTGCGCCGCACCGTACGACAGGTCGATAATCCGCCCTGGCACGATGGGCCCACGGTCATTGACCCGGACCACGACGGCCCGGCCATTGCGCAGGTTCGTCACCTTCACATAGCTTCCCATCGGAAGCTTCAGGTGGGCGGCCGTCATGTCGTACATATCATACGGCTCACCGCTGGCCGTCGGTTTGCCCTCAAAAATCTGCCCGTACCACGACGCTGTCCCAATTTGGTACGGCTTGGTCTTGCTGACCTGTCGGCGGATCTCGGGATTTGCTTGAACGGAACTAACTGGAGCCGCTGTCGCCTCCGAGATGTTCGGTCCCTGAGCCGCTCCCAGGTAGGCGATCAGACAAGCAATCGCCAGTCCTCGAGCTATACATCCTCGCATTCAGTTCTCCTCGCATACTCAAAAGTGCCCTTGGCCTTTAGGCTGGTGTTTCTCTGCAGTTTCTAAATGCTAGCGGGCTGCCAAACTACGTGTCAAGGCGAAATGACCCCTCCGTCGATGACCTCCTAGTAATCGATGTCTTACGTAACTTATTGTTAAAATAGACACATGCGCGGAACACCCTTTGTTTCAGGAAGGTTACGCATTTACCATAAAGTAAATAGCACGTAAGGGAAAGGAAGGTAGAATTTACAAACCCATTGGAATCAATGGCATACATATACACAATCCGTAAGCTGCATGGAATCATGTATTTACATCCGGGGCTCGCAAGTCAGTCGCGAATCTTTTTTTCCCAGGCTGCGTCCAACAGTAACTTCCAAGCTCGTTCGAGGGGAGACGCAAGGACCTGTACCGAGGTACTATCGCACCGAAGGGCCTGTCCAAAAATTGCCGGAAAGATGCCTGAAAAACCACTTATCGTATTGACCATCGCGGGATTCGATCCCTCGTCCGGCGCCGGCGTCACCGCCGACATCAAGACCATCGCCGCCCACGCCTGCTATGGAGTGGCCTGTATCACCGCCCTGACCGTGCAGTCCACCTCCGGGGTCAAACGGGTTCAGGCGGTCGATCCCGTCCTTATTTCCGATACCCTTGAAGAGCTGGCCGCCGACCTCGATATTGCCGCCGTCCACATCGGCATGCTGGGATCAGCCAAGGTCGTGAAGGCCGTCGCCGACTTCCTTTCGAGTCGGCCGGGCAAAGCTTCCGGCCAGCCAGGAAATGCCCGCCTGCCCAATATCGTGCTCGACCCCATCCTCAAGTCGTCCTCCGGCGCCGATCTGCTTGACGCCGCCGGGACCAGGCTCCTGATCGAGCGCCTGCTTCCCCTGGCCGACGTGGTTACTCCCAACATCGACGAAGCCGCCGCCATCACCGGCCTCAAAGTCACCGACCTGGACGAAATGAAAGCCGCCGCCGCCAAACTGCACGCCCTGGGCGCTCCCGCTGTTGTGATTACCGGTGGACACCTAGAAAAAGCCCTCGACCTGCTGAGCTTCACAACAGGGAATGCCGCGGGCGCCTCGTCCGGGGTGTTGACACCTCGTCCGCAGGAGCAGGAAGTATTCAGAGCCGAGCGCCAACGCTCCAACTCCACCCACGGCACCGGATGCGCCTTCGCCACCGCCATGGCCTGCCACCTGGCCCTCGGCCGCGGCCTGGCCGAAGCTACGCTCCTCGCCAAGATCTATGTCACCGCCGCCATCACCAACGGACATCCGTTGGGCCGAGGAACAGGTCCAGTCCATCACCTCTACCGCATGAGCCAGCAGCGCCGCGCCGCGGGATCGGGAAGCAGCGAATGTCCAGGGCATGAAGGCGGCGTATAATTACCCGCATGAACATCGACGAACGCCTGGAAAAACTTGCGGACCGTCATGAGGCTTTGACCCAGAGCGTAGAACTGCTACGCATCAACGCAGAACAAACGGATCGGCAGATTCGCGAACTGACCGGCGCTGTCTCGGGGCTTCGAGGCTTCATCACCGATGTCGCGGAAGGGACCGGGCGGCTGTTGCGAGTGGTGGAGGCTCACGAGCATCGCCTCGACAACCATGAAGACCGCCTGGACAATCTGCAAGGATAGCGCAGTGGCAATCCTGCCTCTATGAGGTTCATCCAAATTCTTTGCTAGCTATCTCGCCCGAAAGGTTTCTTCAGCAGAATTCCCGCCACAAACGCGGCCGTCGCCGCCAGCAGCCATTCCGCGCGGTAAAACTGAATAGCCTGCCAATCCACAAAAGTCTTAGCCGTAAGCAGCCCTACCAACAGCGCGCCCGCCACGCACCCGACGCCAATCACAAAAGCGATCAACGATGCCGTCGGCAGCCCGATCCAGTTCTTGATTTCGTGAAAGCGCAGATAGCGCAGCCCCTTCAGCCAGGAGGCAGGGAACTCAACCTTGTTCCAAGTATCCCGAGTCGCGCTCGAAATCCCACCCCAAAACTCGCGCGACGCCAATTTCGCAGCCACGGCATAAACCCGGGCCACGCCTTTTTCCCATAGTCCGGCAATAGCCGCCGCGTCGGCCTTGGCAGCTGGACTGATCGCCTCGCGCCGCCGCCCACCGCAGGTATGGCAAAAGTGCGAACCCAGCAGAAACTCGGTCCCGCAGCGCGGGCAAGCCTCCGCCATGGCGGGCGCGGATTCCCGGACAGCCTCCCGCACAACAACTTCGCCCTCACCCACCAGGGACGGCGGGCGCCAAAACTCCTGCGGCGTATTCTGCACTACTTGCGACATAGCCTGTCCTACGGAGAAAACCTTAAGGCGATTATGGCATTCCAACCGCCAAAGCCGAATCCGACTCTAAGTTCCGCAGCACCAAATACTTGCGCTTTTTCCCAAAGCCTCGTTGATCCCCACCGCAGGCAATAATTACGCGCGCCAGCGAGTAAAGATGAACCGGTTACGAAAGCCCATCACTTTCCGAGCCGCAACCCAAACGGCTGAACCAGTCGTGAGACCGCCCACTTACCAGGAGGCTCGGATTTCAGAAGTCTGGATCCGCGTCCTAAACCACTGCGCCACTCGGTCTCCCGAGCTCCATTCGGAAGACCGAGTGCAGTTGGCTCACACGAGCCGTCCCGCGACAGCCGTCCCGCGACTCGGATCAGCTATCAGTCAGCAACTGCGGCAGATTATATGTGGCCGCCGTCTTTGAGACAGGTAGCACAGACGGCACGGGGCTAACGTTTCTGGTTCGGTCTTTGAAATGGAGGATGCTCATCGAAGGTTCTGGGAAAGCAGACCGCTCTCGGTCAGCTTAAGCGAAGCCTCAGGGGCGGGCACCTCAACTTGGTTTAGACTAGGACAAGCGATTCTGTGAAGGCGCAAACGAATCTTTCGACGAACCATAAACCGGCCGCTCAGGCTCTCCTGACCCTCCTGTGCCTTTCACTCCTGCTGCCCGTCCCCGCGCGAAGCCAGTCGTCTACCCCGCATGCTCCCCACTCCGCGCCCCATGACGCTCAGACCGACGCCGCTTTCGATGACTTTTTCAACATGCAATATGAGCGCGCAACCGTGGAGTTCGAGAAATACCTCGACAAGCATCCCAACGATCCCTTCGCGGTCAATCACCTGCTCACCGTCGTGCTCATGCGCGACCTCTACGAAACCGGGGCCATGAACACCGGTGACTATTCCAATGACAGCTTTATCGGGCGAACCCCCCGCCCCACCGACACGAAAGTCAAGGACCACATCAAGGAACTGGTCCGCCGCGCCGAAGATCTCGAAGAACAGGAGCTCAAGTCCAATCCCGAGGACGTAAATGCCCTCTATTGCCGCGGAGTAACGCGCGCCGAGTTTTCCGTCTACACCGGACTGATCGAGCGGGCGTGGTTTTCTGCCCTGCGCAATGCCGTCGGAGCACGCCACGATCACGAGCGCGTCCTCGAACTCGATCCCGGCTACGTCGACGCAAAAATGGTCGTCGGCACACACAACTATGTGATCGGCCGCCTGCCCTGGAGCGTCAAGGTGGCCGCTGCCATTGCCGGACTGAGCGGGTCGGCGGACAAGGGTCTAAATGATCTCCGCGAAGTCGCGAAAAGCGACGGTGAAAACTCGGCCGACGCCAAAGTTATCCTCAGCCTGTTTCTCCGCCGCGAGCACCAGTACGATGAAGCCATCGGCTACATGAGCGATCTCTCGGCCAGGTATCCCGGCAATCACTTGTTCCCAACCGAAGTGGCCAACCTCGAGCGCGCCGCCGGACGTCTCGACGAGGCCGAGGCCATGTATCGCAAAGTCTGGCAGAACGGCCGCGAAGGCAAATACCGCAACCTGCATTACGAACTCGCCGCCTGGGGCCTGGGAGAACTGCTGCGCAGCAAGAAAGACGTGGCTGGAGCCGCGGCCGCCTACGATCTGGTCAATCAGGCTCCCAACCCCGACCCCGATATCCTGCAAAAGGCCAACCTGGCAGCCGGAGAAATGTACGACCTGCTGCAGAAACGCGACCTCGCCATGCAGAAATATCAAACCGTCCTCGCCGGCAACGCCAACACCACTCCCGCCGACCAGGCCCGCCGCTACATCAAAGAAGCCTACCGGGAATAAAAAGGTTTTATGTGGGGACGGCCGCCCCTTCGACAGGCTCAGGGCAGGCTTTCGACCGTCCCGCCCGAGCGCAGCGAGGCGAGTTGCCGCCAAACGGAACTTTCGGTCTACAATTACGTACTGTCAACCAGGGACGCCGTGGGAGGCCAACCGGGAGGTCAACTATGTACTGCAACTACTGCGGAAAACTCATCCAGGATGATGCGGCCGTCTGTGCCTACTGCGGTGTTCGCGTCGGCGCGTCGCTGGCCCGCACCCAGCTGGTCCGTCCGCGTCAGGGACGCAAGATCGCTGGCGTCTGCCTTGGTTTTGCCGAGTATTTCGACGTCGATGTCAGCCTGGTGCGCGTCGTGTGGTTGATCACGGCCATCATGACCTGCGTCGGTTTCATCCCCTATTTCATCGCGTGGATCGTAATGCCGGAAGAGCCGTATCTGCTTCCCGCCCGCGTGAGCACGCAGCAAGTCACGAACTCATAAGCTGCGCGCGGACCGGCCTCAAACCTGAGAGTTGTCTTCCTGAGCGGAGCGAGCGCGGATGCGCTCGCGTAGTCGAAGGATCCCTATAGCCAAGCCGTGCGCCGAGAGCTGGAAGATCTTTCTGTGATTTAATTCCCTACATGCCCGCCATGTCCTCCCATCGCATCCGCAGCGGCGACGCCGAAATCGCCTACTGGATCCTCGGCGACGGCCCGCCCGTCGTTCTTCTGCATCCGTTCCCGGTGAATCACGAATTCTGGCTGCCCGTGGCCGACGTATTGTCCACGCGCTACAGAGTAATTCTGCCCGACCTGCGCGGACACGGCGAGTCCGGCGGCG